>SBFZ01000037.1 GCA_006227095.1 Bacteroidota bacterium
GAGCTTCCGGAGACTTATGGTGCCATATTTCATCTCTGCCGCATTCATTGCCCTTGGTGCCTTCATGCTGCAGAACTATGTGCTTCCCCACTCCAATATTGCAAGGCTGGATTTTGAGGAGAAGTACTACAGGAGTTCCGACTTCAGGCGGGTGAATGTCTCATCTGTCCACCGGCAGATATACCCCAACGTCTATATTTATATGGAGCAGTACAACAGGATATCCCAGAGTGGCCGCAATTTCAGCATGGAGAAGTTCAATGACAGGGGTATGCTTGAGTCAAAAATGACTGCCAACATGATAAGGTGGGACAGTACCACCAACAAATGGGGTGCATGGTGGTACTATATCAGGGAGACTGACAGCCTGGGTGAGAGGATCAGTTCCGGACGCCGCATTGATACGGTACTGAACGTCGGACCTGATGACTTTACGCGGGCGCCGGAGTTTGTTCATACCATGACCCACGGTGAACTGGCTGACTATATTGACGTGCTGAAGTCACAGGGGTCTGACGAAATAAAGCTCTACCTGAATGAGAAGCACAGGCGGTATGCCTCACCATTTGCTTTCTTCATTCTTACCATCATCGGCGTCTCCCTTTCGTCAAGAAAAATAAAGGGAGGCATCGGAATGCAGATAGGGCTCGGACTGATGCTTACCTTCAGCTATATACTCTTCATGCAGTTCTCATCACAGTTTTCGCTGAAGGGAGACCTCAACCCGGCTCTGGCCATGTGGATACCCAATATAATATATACGTTCATTGCGGCAGGGGTCTATTATACCGCACCGAAATAGCACAATTCCTGTCATTTTGTGCATATCTATTTTTTATTAAATTGCCGTGCTTTTTTCAGAAACGGATTTACAGGTATAAAAAACAATAATTATGGCATTGGAAAAGAAAATACGCGAACTCAAGGAGAAGCGTGAGAAGATGCTTCTCGGGGGCGGGGAGGAAGCCATCGTGAAGCAGAAAGCCATGGGCAAGAACACTGCACGTGAGCGCATTATAGCCATTCTTGATCCGGGCACCTTCCACGAGTATGACATGTTCGTGGAGCATGATGCACGTGATTTCGGCATGGATAAAAAGAACCTGCCCAGTGATGGTGTGGTAATCGGAACCGGTACCGTGCACGGCAACCCGGTGGCGATTTTTGCACAGGACTTCACCGTGGCCGGCGGCTCGCTGGGACTGATGCACTCACGGAAGATCACCAAGATAATGGATCATGCCCTCAAGATGAGAATACCTCTGATAGGTATCAATGACTCGGGTGGTGCAAGGATACAGGAGGGGGTGAATTCACTTGCCGGTTACGGGGAGATTTTCTTCAGGAATACAATATCAAGCGGGGTCATTCCCCAGATATCGGTGATTCTTGGTCCCTGTGCAGGAGGAGCAGTTTATTCACCGGCACTGACTGACTTCGTCTTTGTTGTAGACAATATATCGAAGATGTTCATCACCGGGCCCGAGGTAATCAAGACCGTTCTTGGGGAAGAGATCTCGATGGAGGCACTGGGTGGTGCAAGGGTTCATTGCGAGACCTCCGGCAACGCCCATTTCTTTGCCTCTTCGGAGGAGGAGTGTTTCAGCCAGATAAAGAGGCTGATCTCCCTTATCCCGAGAAACAATGAGATGAAGGCTGCCGTTTCTGAAGCGCTTCCTCCGGATGCAAGCTATGATATAGAGAAGATTGTACCGGGTGATCCCACTCTTCCGTATGATGTAAGGGAGGTGATCAGGGCTGTTGCTGATGGTTCGGAGTTTTTTGAGATACAGGAGATGTATGCCCGTAACATGGTCATCGGGTTCGGCCGTATGGGTGGACGTACAGTGGGATTTGTTGCAAACCAGCCGCTCGAAATGGCGGGAGTCCTTGACGTTGACTCCTCTGACAAGGCAGCCAGGTTCATAAGGTACTGTGATGCCTTCAGCATACCTCTCATAACCCTGGTTGACCTGCCTGGTTACCTTCCCGGGGTTGACCAGGAGCATGCCGGTGTCATCCGTCACGGAGCCAAGGTCCTTTACGCCTACAGCGAAGCCACGGTTCCCAAACTGACCGTTATCCTCAGGAAGGCCTACGGCGGAGGTTACATTGCAATGAGCTCACGTCACCTGCGCGCCGACTTTGTCCTTGCATGGCCAACAGCAGAGATAGCCGTAATGGGACCGGAGGGAGCTGCAAATATCATCTTCCGCAAGGAGATCACTTCTGCCGCCAATCCTGATGAAATGCGCCGCCAGAAGGTTGACGAGTACAGGGAGAAGTTTGCCAATCCATATGTTGCTGCTTCACGCGGTTATGTTGATGCGGTAATAGAGCCGTCAGAGACACGCAGGATGCTCCTTCACGGACTGGAGGTTTCCGAGAGCAAGGATGTACAGCTGCCCTGGAAGAAGCACGGGATACCCCCCTTCTGATTAAGCTGCAACCGGCACTTTAATAAAGAGTGAACATGGAAAAGAAAGATACAGACAAACTTGTCATAGACCATACATCCTATACAACCAGGCTGAGCTCCAGGTTTGTGTCGCGCAAGCCATACGAACCACCCGTTCCGGGTAGGATTTACAGCTTTATTCCCGGAACGGTGGTAGAGGTGCTTGTCAATCCGGGAGACACCGTGAATGAAGGTGATGATGTTGTCATCCTCGATGCGATGAAGATGAAGAACAGGCTCAAGAGTCATATCACCGGTAAGGTGGTTGCAGTAAACGTCAGTCCCGGTGACAGGGTCACAAAGGGAGCAGTACTGGCAGAGATTTCCTGAGGGAGGGTTCTGATACCACTGAATGCGCTGACAATGCGCTGGTAATTTCGACTTT
>SBFZ01000281.1 GCA_006227095.1 Bacteroidota bacterium
CCGTTCTGGTTGACATTGTTGCCACCGTTGCCTCCGTTTGCTGAGAGTACCGGTGCTGACTGGAAAAATCTTGTGCTGATGATCACTGAGCCTCCTGCTCCCCCTCCGCCAGCACCTGCATTGGCCGCGGAATTATTTAAGGCTGCGGCACCGCTGGCGGTAATGATTCTTCCGTTACCCACAATAGTGTCAGCATGGATGATTACAATACCGCCGCCGTTGGCTCCGGCCGAGGTTGTCGGGGTTGTCAGGTATACTGAGGCTCCTCCGCCTCCGCCCATATATACACCGGTATTAAGTGTAGGATAGCTTGATATGGTGAACCCGCCGCGTCCTCCGGGATAGAGTCCGCCGCAGACATCAGGAGCCAGTTCCTGGTCTCCCACACTGCCTGCCCCGTAGTTTGAACCGCCACCGCCTCCCGAATAACGTCCGTTGCCGCCGCCACCACCCGTAAGGTTGGCGCCCTTTCCTTTCATGTACGCCGGGTAAAGTGAAAGATTTGAAGCGGTTCTCAGTCCGAGCCCCTCTCCCTTGTAGCCTGCTGCATGAGACCATATGCTGTATGATTCCCACCTGAGACTGTCATCGGAGGCCTGGCAAAAACCGTTCCCCTGAGAGACTATGCCTCCCCTGAAACCGGTACCGGTAACATTTATATCTGCATTGAGCGTCAGAACCCCCTTGACGAGGAAGACAAGCACACCTCCCCTCACAGAAGCTGAATCCCATGGCTGGCATGAAAGCTGCGTGTTGACAACCGCATCACGGTATGACCTTACCTTGACAATCTGTACCTTCCCCTGTGGGTCATAACTGTTAAGCAATACCCGCGAGAAATCAATCCTGCGCGTACCTGTATTAACAGATTGTATGATTACAATCTCATATTTTCCGGGAGTTCCGATGACGTTCTGATAGTTGCCCTCAAGGTCAAACCCGGCATTGATCCTTACCCCGCTCATCTGCATCACCATCACCGTGTCATTTACGGCAAACGCTGTTACATCATCAGCAATGACATAATCGGTACCCACCGTGGTCACGCTGGCATAGCTGTTCACCTGGCCGGTCAGGAGAGGAGTCTGCCCTGAAATATTAACACCCCCAAAGGCTGACATCAGTACAATAATCAGAAGAAAACTCCTGGCTATGTGACGGGTTGTAAGGGGCATTTTACGGTATATGGTTTAACTAATATTACGTTAATTAAACTGAGAAAAGGAAAGATTATTTTAGGAGACGCCTGATTATTGAGGCTAAACGGTATACAGCAGCGGAAACTCAACCGTAAAAACTGTTCCCTTGTCCTGCTCTGTGGCAAACCATATCTTCCCTCCTGCCCCTTCAACATATCGCTTGACAATTGACAGCCCGAGTCCCATACCGGATGACTTTGTGGTAAAATTGGGAGTGAACATCCTGGGTATCAATTCTCCCGGAATGCCTGTGCCATTATCAATGAATCTTACCCTCACCCTGCTGTCTGCAACTGATACCACAATCCTGATCTCCCCCTTTCTGCCAGTTGGAACTGACTGAATGGCGTTCTTGAGCAGATTGGAAAAGATGCTGTTGAGATGCTCCCGGTCTGCCATGATGACTGCCTGGCTGATGTTGTTGCTTTCGAGTGAAATGGTTGTGTTCTCTGCATTGCCGAACATGGCAAGGGTGGTATTGAGCTGGGCAAGAACATCAACCTCGGAGGGGTCTGCTCCGGGAAGCCTTGCAAAGGAAGAGAATGCCGTAGCTATATTTGACAGGTTATCAATATACTCTATCTGGTTATCAGTAAAGGTTTTGATTTTCTTGTCGAAGTCCGGGACCCTGTCAGACCACCATTTGAATAACTGCTGGACATTCAGCTTCATGGGAGTGAGCGGGTTCTTGATCTCATGGGCAATCTGCCTGGCCATCTCGCGCCATGCCATTTCACGCTCGGTACGTGCAAGTTTGGTGGCGCTTTCCTCAAGTTCATCGGTCATCCGGTTGTACTGTTTTACCAGTTCCCCCACCTCATCACGGCTGTTATAGCTTATGTGTTCATTCTTCCGGCCGTATGCCACCGAGGCCATCGCCTGCTGAAGCATATAGAGGGGGCTCGTGATCCTGTCACTGAGAAAGACAGCCACCCACATCATTATCAGCAGGAACAGCAACGCAAAGTTTACCAGTGTTACGATCAGATTGGTGGTCTCCCTTGCAAGCAGGTTCTGCATCTCAAAATAGGGAATGTTGATATAGGCAAGAAGATTGTTTTCCTGATTGTAGAAAGGAAGGTAGGCCGACAGATAGGTTAGATTGCCGATCGACTCGGTACCGATATATTCTTCCTTGCCTGAGGATGTCAGTACTCCGTAGGCCACCGGATCAATCATGCTTCCCTCAAGCTTGCGTGCAAATACCTCGGGCCTTGAAGTGGCAATCAGACGCCCAGCCGGAGAGTACAGGTTGATATCTGTAAAGAAGACATTTGAGAACTTAACCAGCAAATGGTTAAGGGTAGGATAATCCGGAGCCTGCCATCTGCTGTCAAGACTCTCCTCTGCTGAGAGCTTATGCTCCAGTTCAATCGCCAGCGAGGTGGCTTTTTCACGAATGATCCTCGTATGATTGGTTCTGAACTGCCTTGTGCTGAGCATGAGGGCCCCGGTTATCACAATGATGAAGACAACGGTAAGAACCACTGCAAACGAGAGTTGAAGCCGTCTTCTGAAGGTTCCTGTTTTAAGAAGCTCTCCCGGCTTCAGGGTGAAGCTGACAAGAAGAGTGAAGACATATAAAAGAATGGTGATGAAGAGGTAGCCGAATGTGATTATACGGTCAAGAAACTTGACCCTGGCAACAGATATGGCAAGGGTCATATCTCCGAGGGTATAGTAAAGATGCCGGTAATCGCGCGACTTCTCGAGCCTGTATTCCTCTCTCTCCGGGTCTCCTGCCGGGATCTCCGTATCATAGGGGTATTCCCCCGAGCGGAGAACGAGAATTCCCTTATTGTACTTGGCATATGAGATGTCCTTAAGCTTCGGGAACCTCTGGTGGCTGCCACTGAGAAGCAACTCAGGATATCCTGCCAGGTAAGTCTCAATATGACTGACCAGTTCGATGAACAACCCGTTGCTCAGCCCGGGGGCAAGGTCATAGATTATTTTTCCCATATACCATGCCCGACCTGTGTTGTTCCGTAAGAAATAAAACCCGGTGCGTGTGATGGTATCACCGTCACTCATGATCCGGTTGTCAAACCAGTCAAAGCAGTTTTCAGCCTCCTTGCCCGTTGCACCAAGGCTAAGCGGGGAGTCATTGCGGCAGATGACAATGTTTAAATCATAGTTCTCCCAGTAACCATAGAAATAGCCATCCTCAAGATACCTGTAAACTGCATTTATATCTGCCCGGGTGATAACCTCCCTGTTCAACATGCCAGCCAGCACGGTATCAGATTCCAGGGCAGGCCAGATATCAATAAGCATCCCCTCGGCAACCATATCATTGTCACTTGCCAGCGAGATTGCCATTACCTTCATGTTCCTGTCCTCCTTCAGTATGGAGTACCTGATTATGAGGGCTGTGGCCAGTACAGCAGTAAGAACCGAAATCGTTATGGTGAGTGTCACCTCGGAGAATGCCCTTCGCTGCCATATCATAATGGCAGTGACCATCATGAGAACCCATGTAATGCTCCACCCGCTGCAGTCAGTGCCAAGAAGGCAGGCAAGCGGCAGAATTACAACCGTAGTTCCCGCAACTGCAAGATTCTGCTTCAGTGGCCACTCCTTCATCATCCTGAATGCACGCATGAAGAGTATTACCGGCACAGTCATCAGGAGCATCACTGATACAATCCCGGCAAGACTCATGAATGTCATGTCAAGGATCCTGAATGCTTCAAAGCTGATTGCTGAGTTGAGTATAAGATCGCGGAAATAAGCTTCTGTCAAAAGGAAAAGGATGAACCCTGCAACCAGGGTCAGCCCCGGAACCAGGTGGCCCTTCAATCCTGTATCCGGAACAGGTGTATTGAACCTGCCGCTCATGAATGTGAACCTTATGCCTGCAAGGATCAGCAGACCGAGCATTATCACATGACCGACAGAAGGCAACAAAGGCCCGGCTGACCAGTGAAAGGGGGAAAAGATCTGGGTAGACCTGACCGATGGGGGCACCCCGGTTATAAGGATTAAACCATAAATTGCAAGCAGGGTGGCGAATGTAACCGCCAGTGCCACTGGCGCCTTCACCTTGAGGTAAACCCTTGAGGCAGACAGAACCACAAGCCTCACAAGAAGGAAAAAGGCTGCAAGCCATAAAAGAACCGGGAATACAATGAATATGGTATTCGGTTTTATTTCCGGGAAGAGAAGTCCGAAATGATACTCTTTCTCGGCTCCCTCTATCTGGAATGCAGACTCCTGCGGATCAAAGGTGATGCCTGTCTCATCAGGGAGGGGAAATGTCTCGGGGTAACCTGATTCAAGGATGTTGTTGACAATGGGATACTGCCTGTAGACTTTGATCAGAGCAAGCATTTCATACTCCTGAAACTCCCTGTGAACCGGGATAAACCATCCGTTGCTGTAAAACACCGGCTTGTGCTCATCAAAATGCTGCTCATATATCACAGGAAAGGCAATACTGTTGTCCGACCAGTATGCAATGGTCCCCTCACGGTAGACAAGGAGGGTGATCCCTTCCTTCAGACCGTTGCTGCCCAGTGACCCCTGAAAAAGAGAAGAGACGTCACCTGACTCAGTGATCTCCTCCTCCGTCAGCTCCAGGAGCCTCTCCGCATCCGTCTCCAGCGAGGAGAGCCTGGCATCGGTACGTGATGTCCTGATCCGCCATTCCAGATCACTGAAATACAGAATGTCTGCCAGGGCAGCAATGGCAAGCGCCGCCACCAGTGCAACGGCTACAATCCTGATATCCTTCAGTTTTCCGGGCATAAGTCTACTCATGATGATAGGGATCACCGGCATTGACCGACAACACCCTGTAAAGTTGTTCAGCGAACAATAATCGTACCACCTGGTGTGAGAAGGTGAGCCTTGAGAGTGAGAGCATATGATCAGCCCTCGAGGTAACAGAAGGGTCAAAACCGTACGGCCCCCCTACAATAAACACGATTCTTTTTACAGGCAGCATCATCGCTTTGCGCAACCACTCAGCCATCTCCAGTGTTGAAAACAATTTCCCGCGTTCATCCAGCAAAACGACATGATCATCACTTTTCAAATGTGACAGGATCCTTTCTGCCTCGGTCCCCTTTACCCATTCGGCCGGTCGGTTTCCCGGGTTCTTCACATCGGGAAGGGTGACGATCTCAAGCCGGCCGTACCTGGAGATCCTCTTCTCATATTCGGCAACCCCGTCCCTTATCCAGGACTGATCGGTCTTGCCGGTCAGAAGGAGAACCATCTTCATTGTTTTCGCCGGTTTGTGTTGAGTAAGGCAAATATAGCAATTAAGCCATTCAGGGAGGGTGCGGCGTCGCTGATATTTAAAAGTGGTGCGGTTTTTGATATAATTAGTTAAATTTGCTTTGTCCTCAGATGTAAAGCATAAAGGAAACGAAATGAGAAAAAAGCTTATGGTCACTTCGGGAATGCTCATTACCCTTGCATTTCTGCTTGCGGCCCAGGATCAGCCAAGGATACCTTCAGGCATTGCCATCGCGTTCAGGACCGGAAGCGCCGCAGGGCTCTCCGAATACCTCAACAGTACCGTTGAGCTTGTCCTTCCGGGGAAGGAAGACTTCTACAGCAAGAGTGTGGCTGAGACTATTTTAAAGGATTTCTTCAGCCGGTACCGCTCCCGCGAGTTTGTCATCAAACACCAGGGCGCAAGGGGTGATGCTCAGTATGCCATTGCCAACCTTGAAACCGACAAGGGGAAATTCCGGGTATACTTCCTGCTTAAGAAGGTGAACGGTAACCCGCTTATTCACCAGATCAGGATAGAAACCGATAATGAATGACAACGAACTCAGGTCTTTCATAATCAACGCACTCGCCGAAGACACCGGAGAGGGCGATCATAGCTCACTTGCATCAATACCTGCATCAGCCACCGGCAGGGCCAGGCTACTGGTTAAGGAGAACGGCATAATATCAGGGCTGCGTGCAGCCCGCGAAGTCTTCAGTGTGACAGATCCCTCACTGGCGGTAGCCCTGCTTATGAATGACGGCACCAGGGTAAAGTACGGAGATATTGCCCTCACCGTTGAAGGAAAGGTTCAGCCAATACTGCGCGCTGAAAGACTGGTGCTTAACATCATGCAACGGATGAGCGGCATTGCTACCGCCACTGCACTTTATACAGAGAAAGTCAGGGATACCGGCGCCCGGATCACTGACACCCGGAAGACCACACCGGGTATGCGTGCCCTCGAGAAGGAGGCAGTTCGCACAGGCGGCGGGGTGAATCACCGCATGGGACTTTATGACATGATCATGCTGAAGGATAACCATGTAGACTATGCAGGCGGAATATCGGCAGCCATAATAAGAACAAAAGAGTATCTTCGCATTAAGGGACTTGACCTGAAGATAGAGGTGGAGGCCCGTAATATCAGGGAGGTACGCGAGATACTTGAGACGGGAGGGGCTGACCGCATCATGCTTGACAACTTCAATATCCCTGACACCAGGGAGGCTGTTACGCTCATTGCGGGCAAATGCGAAACAGAGTCGTCAGGAGGAATCACCCTTGACAATGTCAGGGATTATGCCCTCTGCGGCGTTGATTACATTTCAATTGGGGCACTGACCCACCATATAAAAAGCCTTGACATGAGCCTGAAAGCCTATTGAAAAACTCCATGAGCGCCAGGGAAACGCTTATTACAAAAACAAACGGGATCAGAAAGGCAGTGCTGCCCGGCTTTGACGGGGCACCGCTTGAACTGGTGGCAAAACTGATCGCCAGGGGACTCTTCGGCCGCGGAGTGCTGGTAACACGCGCATCATCAATCGCCTTCAACATGCTGATGGCCATGCTTCCGGCAACCATTTTCCTCTTTACCCTGATCCCCTTTATCCCTATCACAAACTTCCAGACGGAACTGGTCAAGCTCTTTGAGAACTTCCTGCCCGTGGCAGCCTATAACCTTCTGGAAGCCACAATTATAGACGTTATCACCAACAAGAGCGGAACCCTGCTTGTAGTGATGTTCCTCGCCACGATCATCTTCTCAACCAACGGTATTCACGCGCTGATGCATGCCTTCAACGTATCAGTACACGACTTTGCAAGCCGTTCGTGGATCCAGCAGAGGAAAATTGCTGTCTTCCTGCTGGTATTCATCCTGATCATGTTCTCTGCCGCCGGGGCCCTGATCATCCTGAGCCGCTCGGTGGTCGACAGGCTGGTTGAGATGAGGGTGCTCGAGATGAACCTGGTTTACTATATTATTATGGTGTTCAAGTGGATCCTTATCATAGTGATGCTCTTTTTTGCCATATCCACTCTCTATTATCTTGTTCCTGCGCGCAAGAAGGACTTCCGTTATATCTCACCCGGGTCAATCGTTGCCACAAGTCTTTTCATCCTGACCTCACTCGGCTTTTCAGCATACGTTAACAACTTCGGCCAGTATAATAAACTGTATGGCTCCATAGGTACCTTCATGGTGATTCTGATATGGCTGTATCTCAACTCAGTTGCGCTGTTGGTGGGGTTTGAACTGAACGTCAGCATCAGGGCGGCAACATGTTCCATCAACGGCAACGGTACAGGCAACGGCATTGAAACTGTCAACGGCAGCGGGCGAAATGGCGAGAATGGTGAGAGCCTGGCAGAGACCACCCCGGTACCGGCTATGTCCCCGTCCGCAGCCCCAACGCATTCCCCGTCCGCCGGGTCAGGGCCAGACCGGTGAGACCGGCGAGAGTTCTCCGGATACTGGCTAAAAGGCTGATCCCTGTGACCTGTTGATATATATCCTTCGCTGATCACTGCTGGCTGCCGTGTTCAGGAAAGCGAACAGTTCCCTGGCCTTATCTCCGGTGTAAATCCCCCTGTTGACTTTCAGCTTCCTGGTGAAGAGAAGCGAACCGTCATCAAGAGACTCCACGTTGTATGCATATGACCCGTAAGGTCCTTCTGCCTTTACAGGCGGCGGGATATATTCGACCCTGTATTCAGAAGGGA
>SBFZ01000434.1 GCA_006227095.1 Bacteroidota bacterium
ATCTACAGCCTCTTCAAGCCCGAGGTCGTTAAAAACCTTTACCAGAAGCTCGACCTGAGCCAGATCTATAATGTGAACAGGTGGGTTTTTGCCGGTGTGTATAGTTTTATACTATTCATCTCGGTCATGAAGGCATACCTGTTTTATGTTGTAATAAAGCTTCTGCTCAAGCTTGACCTGGCGAAGCCCTTCAGCAGCTTTGTTTCCGATCATATAACAAAAATCAGTTATATAACTGTTTCCGTGGGCATTATAAGCTACATAGCCCGGGAAGTTACCCGCGGACTGACACATCACGGATTTGATACCGCCCCTCTCAATCCATTCTGGGCAGACAGCAGAGCTTATATTCTGATGGCTGCAGTGTTATATGTAATTGCCACTATCTTCAGGAGAGGGGTTGAGCTCCAGAACGAGAACGATTTAACCGTATAGGCCATGCCGATCATTGTGAACCTCGATGTAATGATGGCCAGACGAAAAATGTCGCTTAATGAGCTGTCGGAGAGGGTAGATATAACCCTGTCAAACCTGTCCATACTGAAAACCGGGAAAGCAAAGGCCATGAGGTTTTCCACCCTTGATGCAATCTGCAAGGCGCTCGACTGTCAGCCCGGGGATATCCTGGAATACAGGCTGGATTCTGAGAGTACAGTGTGAATGCTGAATATACAGAATCTGATTTGAACTTTATTCCTTACCGGTGGCAGTTCATTCCGGATATTCTTTGCATGGAAATGTGGCCGGAATTTCGGAGTCAGAAGCTATCTTTATGCAAACGGAAAAATGTCACATATGATTTACGTTGCACTTCTGAGAGGAATTAATGTAGGCGGGAACAACCCGGTGGAGATGAAAAAACTCAAAACCTCATTTGAGTCAATCGGGTTCAGGAATGTTGTTACCTATATCAATTCAGGCAATATCGTTTTTGAAGAGAAGCTGCAAAACCGGGATGTCATTGCGCAGAAGGCTGAAGAAGCTATAAAGAGAGATTTTCAACTGGATGTGAAAGTCCTGATCAGAGATTTCAATGAATTTGAGACAATCTGCACGGCATTGCCTTCCGGGTGGGTAAAGAATGAAAGGATGCGGACTGATGTAATGTTTCTGTGGGAGAAATATGACAGCCCGGAGGTGCTGGAGAAACTGAAGATCAGCCCGGTTGACAATGTTATTTATGTTCCGGGAGCGGTCCTGTGGAATGTTGAAGGCAAGGACTACAGTAAAAGCAGCATGGTAAAGCTTGTCGGGACCGACCTGTACCGGAATATTACGATACGGAATGTAAATACAGTCAGGAAAATATTTCAGATCATGAGTGACATCAGAAGCGGCATTCAGTCGGGTTAAGGCGCACTTTCTGACAATCATATTCTTCAGGTGTCGATGGGTTCGTTCAGTAAAACAGATACCAGGGCCAGGGGTAGAACAGTATGATTCTGTTAATTGAAAAATGGCAAAACAATGATAAGACCGGCAGCAAAAAAGAAATACAATACAGATATAGGGTTCGTAAAGGAGATGATAGCTCCCTGCGGCATGAACTGCGGATCCTGCCTGGGATACATGAGGACTGAGAATCACTGTCCCGGGTGCAGGTCTGATGCTGATCCGAAGCCCTCATATTGCAGCGGTTGCATAGTGATTAACTGTGATCTGCTCAGGGAGACGGAATCCGGGTTCTGCTACGATTGTCCGAAATATCCTTGCCGGAGATTAAAAAACCTTGATAAGAGATACAGGACCAGGTATGGTACCAGTTTCTTCGACAATCTTGCCATGATCAAGGAGGAGGGGATTGACCGGTTCCTGGCTTTCGAGACCGGGCGAAGAACGTGTCCGCAATGCGGATCCATACTATGTATCCACAGACCATTCTGTTTTGAGTGTGGTTATACATATCAAAAGCCCGGCTGATAAATGTAATCACCTGGTAAATGTGTTGCCAGGTAACCTGGGCTGGTGAAAAGGGAGATATTCTGCATATTTACAGGTGCTGACGGTGTTTATGTTTTCAGGGTAGGAGAGAGGCAATGCAGTTTCTACTGAACTTAATTTATTAGCATACTTATCATGATCAAAAAACAAATTTTCAGCCTTGCACTTATAATGCTGCTACCTGCATCGTGCAGCAGGGACTACACTTCAAGAGAGTACCTGGAAACGGTTCTGGATAACCTCAACCGGATAGAGACAGCATCTTATTACGAGATTGTTGAATCATGGAGTCCCGGTGATACAGCTGCTTCCTTTGTCTTTCCGCGGTTTGTCCGTGAGTACAGGAATCCGTCCGACACTGCAATAGGGTCAAGTTTTGTGATGCTTGATTCCCTGACAAGATCAAAGGCATCTTATTGTTACGATGGTCATATGCGGGCCACTTTCTATGAAGAAGAGAAGGGAATCGTGATTGACAGTTTCAGGGTGAGGACACTGCCGTTCAGACCGGTAGGTGCGCCATTCTACAACAAAGTGACCAGCATCATCAATTATGCCCTTGCCACCGGTGACAGCATTACCCTTGAGATCAAAGAACAGAAGAAGGATGTTTTTATTCGCCTGACAATACATGAGGAAGAGCAGGTTGAATTCTTCGGGAAGGCTTTCCATATGCCGCCTTCTCCGTATACATATGGCGATAACCCTTCGATTTATGAACTGTGGATAGATAAGGAGACGGATCTTCCGTATAAGGTCAGGCGCGAGATGTCACATGACATTTCGGTTTCCACATCCCTTGACCCGGAATTTAACAAGCTTGACATCAATGATTTCAGGGCAGCGGATTTCTTTCCTCCCGACTATGAGATAAGGCAGTATGGCTACAAAAG
>SBFZ01000010.1 GCA_006227095.1 Bacteroidota bacterium
AGGTGTATTTCACAAGGTATATACCCTGCTTAAGGTTTACATCCAGGTCATAAAGGCCGGTCTCAAACACTTTCTTTACATGCAGGAGCCGTCCGGCAAGGTCAAAGACCGCAATAGCACCTTCTGTTCCGTCAATGGATGATACGGTTGCCCTGATGATATTTCCGGAAACAAAGGCACTGAATACCTGGTTGTCGCCGGGTATTACAGCAGCATCCGTGGTATTTTTAAGCACTGCCAGTGCAAACCTGTCATTGTAAACACCGGCAGGGAGAGATGTGACGTAAGTTCCGGAATTGCCCAGATCACTGGTTTTCCCGGTTACAGCGTCACGGATCATTACACGTACATTGTCAGGAAGGTTTTCGAGGCTCCTGAGCCTGAACACAACTTCTCCGTCACGGTAAGTGGTAATGCCCAGCGGCACAAAAAGAACAGAGTCATTCTGAGTTGGAAGGGCATTGACGGAAAGACGCTCACCACCGGTCAGAACCGAGTAAAGGTTTGTCACCATCATATCGGTGTTGAAAAGCTTGAGGGCATCAAGTTCCTTGTCGAACACAGGAGCTGCATCACCATCAAAATAGACAACCGCAGGATCTGCCGAAAGAGGGTCATCAGTGAACTCTGCCGACAACCTGATGAGGAACCTGTTATCTGCTGAAGCTGATTTGAAGAAAAGATGTGTCCGGTTGTTGATCCTTACGCTGTTGGCAGCTCCAAGGGTTCCGGTCACGGGATATGCCCCGTCAGAAACATGGACGAAGAATCCCTGCATTGAAGGGATGATGTTGTCTGCCGCTCCGTCACTTGAAATGCCATTGACATAACTGCTGTAGGTGCCGCTGTACTCATCGGTGGTGCTTGTACGGAAGAAATAAAGTGCGTTGTCAATATTGGTCTTTGTCCAGCCGGCAGCATTCCAGTCTATCGGCGACGGATAAGGATTGCCGATCAGGTTGAATCCAGCCGTATATGTATTATCATGATTGTAAAGCGTGACAGAAATATTGCCGTTGCTGACCTCGCCTGTAACATCAACGGTACCTGGAACATCAATTGATCCGAAGTTGACTGCATATCCTTCCATGGGGTTCAGCAGTGAGGTGCCTGTTGTATACGGGACCCAGCCTGAGGAGGTACGGCTTTCATCGTAACGGTAAAACATCGGGAATGATGAGGCAAGATCCATGTCATCAGCAAATTCACTGACTGCAGAGGCAACAAACGGGGAGCTGAAATAGCGGTACCCGAATGTTGACGGCAGATAACGCTGCATGGTTACATTCCCGGTTACATTCCCGGAACCTGAACCGTCAATAAGAGCTGTACCCGCAGCCTCCGAGACCAGGGTAAGGAAGCCGTCCGAAGCAAGATTACCGGCCTGAACATATACGACACCTGTAACATTCAGCGGATCAACAAGAGAAACACCCGACGCATTATTCACGTTAAGATTCATCACCCTCCCTCCGGCGAAGAGGCTGCCGCCTGTTGTTTGTGGTTCTGTTCCGCTGAACTCAACGGTGCCGGAGGTTGCATCTATGGTGCCGGACCCTGATGCTGACCCGTAGATCCGCAAGGTGCCGTCTGCAATACTGAGAGTGGCACCGGGGGCTAAAGCAATATCGGCTGCCTCTCCTGTCATCCCCGTGGAAATGACCGGGTCAACAGTCACATCGGGGATCTGAACGGATGTAGCAGGGTATGGCACAAAACCGCATGACCAGTTGGCAGGGTTATCCCAGGAGCTGTTTACAGAACCGTTCCATGTCTCACCTGCGATTGTCACACTGGCTGTTGCCGTCAGACCGGCACACGGAGAATCAACTGTATTTGTGACTGTATATACTCCCGACTTGCTGGCTGAAAGGTCAATCTGTCCTGTGGCAGTGCTTATGAATACCAGTCCGGCAGTGGATGAAAAAGTGCCGGCCAGACCGCCAGGAGCCATCGCCGGAACAGGATCGGCTCCGTTCTGACAGTATGGTGATCCCGGATAGGAGAATGAGGCTGAACGTACAGTAATGGAAACTGATCTTGCCGGGCTTGTGCCGCATGCATTGGTGGCAGTGACACTGAGCGTACCGGATGTGGCTGCAGTGCTGAAATCAACGGTTACGGAATTGCCGGTACCGTTTATTGTATGGCCGGTGCCACTGTATGACCAGTTATAGGTCACCCCGGAGACAAACGGAACAGTGTAGACATAGCCAGTGCCCCCCGGACAGACCTGTGTTTCAGAAGCAGTAAACTCGCCAGGCATCGATGCAACCACGGGGAAAGAGATAACCACCTCATCCGGGGAAGTGCAGGGTCCGTTGCTGATGGTCCAGCGAAGGGTGTAGGAGACACCCAGAACACCGTTAAACACGGTGTTGTGCTGAGTGCTGTTATCAAATGAACCGCCTGTGCCGCTTACAATGGTCCAGAGACCTGAAAACATACCCGGATCATTGCCCGCCAGGGTAGTTGCCGACAAGCCGCAGAGCGACTGGTTGGGTCCTGCATTGGCCGTCGTCGGCAGTTCATATACTGTTACCGTATTTGCATCTACAACACCCGTACCTGACCCTCCGTTGAACCTGAATCCGGTCAGCCTGTAGACGCCTGTGACATTTGCTGGCAGGGTGTATGGCAGGGAAGAGACAGTCACATCAGGCTGGGAAATGCCGTCTATTGAATAGCTCAGAATATATGTCAGACTTATAGGGGTAAAAGAGATAAAGGTTACCGGTATCCCCCCTGATCCGCATATGGGTGCAAACGAGGCGAAAGATGCCCTGGCAAGGGTACCGGTAATGCTGGCGGTGGTGAAATCTGACGGCG
>SBFZ01000145.1 GCA_006227095.1 Bacteroidota bacterium
ATGAAGGGTAATAACACAGTTACCTTTTAAACAATCGCAGCGGGGTTTCCGTTTATTATTCGTGACAGCAATAGAAAAAAACAAGAGACGTACCGGGTGGGTGGTCATGCTGACTGCGGTTACAATGATCATTGAGATTGTCGCTGGATGGCTGACAGGCTCCATGGCTCTGCTGGCCGACGGTATTCACATGGGTTCCCATGTGCTTGCCATAGGCCTCAGCTGGGCAGCCTATGTCCTGGTTCAAAGACTCTCAGCCAATCCGTCGTTTACCGGCAACAAGGAGAAGGTGCTTACTCTTTCAGGATACACCAGCGGGCTTATACTTCTGATATTTGCAGGGATGATTGTCGCCGGTGCCATTGGAAGGTTCATCAACCCCCGCGTTATTGAATACCGTGAGGCCATAATGATTGCATTCATAGGACTGGGGGTGAATATCCTCAGTGCATTCCTTTTGCATCATGACCATGAAGAGAGGGATAATAACATCAGGGCGGCATACCTTCATGTACTTGCAGATACCCTGACGAGCCTTGCAGCTATCATCGGACTGGCAACGGCAATGATATGGGAACTTCCATATGTTGACGCCGTGGCAGCACTCTTAAGCTCGGCAGTGATAGTCAAATGGTCGCTGGGCCTGCTAAGAGACTCAGGGAGAGAACTTATATCCTGAACCTCCTAAAAAATGTTAAATCATAAAATCATGAGATATGTCATCAAATGCTCATTATACGGACCTTAGATTTGTTGATGCCTAATTAGTGTATCTCTTACACTTCAGTCTTAAGGGGATTTGTCTGTGACAAATTTCACATTATAAGATAGTTTAGGTTTTAGGGGTTATTTTTACATACCGTCCCGGTGCACCGGGACGGTTTTCTTTTTGTGTCTGGCATGGGTTATAACTCAGGAGCTGAAATCCCGGACGCGCCATGACAACAGGAAGCAATAGCAGATGGTGGGGTGATAAATGACACCCGGGTAATTCGTATCGTATTCATTGGTTATCTTTGTCCGTACAGAAAACCAGGATGCTGCCATCAGAATTTCTTGAACGGATCAGGACCCAGGCATACATCGATTCAGTGGGCCTTGTTAAGGCGCTGTCCGGGCCGGCTGCAACATCGGTACGTATCAATGTCCGAAAGTGGTCCCAACAGATTAACGGTTATGAGAGGGTGGAGTGGGAACCGGATGGATTTTATCTTCCGGGCCGGCCTCTCTTCACCGCAGACCCGCTGTTTCATGCCGGGGTATACTATCCCCAGGAGTCGTCGAGCATGTTTGCCGGAGAGATGTTCAGGCAGCTGACCGCCGGGAAGGATGGCTTGCGTGTTCTTGATCTCTGCGGAGCCCCGGGAGGAAAGAGCACTCATCTGGCTCATCTGGTCGGTGATGATGGCCTGCTGGTTGCAAACGAGGTTATCAGGTCACGGGCTGCCGTGCTGGCTGAAAACATTACCAAATGGGGTACCGGCAACGTAATGGTGACCAATGCAGACCCGTCACGGTTTGCTTTGCTTCCGGATTTCTTTGATGTTATCGTGGCCGACGCGCCCTGCTCCGGTGAGGGTATGTTCAGGTCACCTGTCGCGGTAAGTGAGTGGTCGGTTCATAATGCCAGGCTCTGCAGTGAGCGGCAGCGAAGGATAGTAATGGAGGCGTGGCCTTCATTAAAACCCGGAGGGATACTTATCTATTCCACCTGTACATTCAACCCGGCTGAAAATGAGGAGAATATCGCATGGCTGGCATCTGTTGCCGGAGCCCGGTCACTTCCCGTCACTCTCCCCGACGCAAAGTCTCTTTCCGCAACTCTCCCAGGAGTCCGGTCGCATCCCGGCTCCATCCCGGGAGGGAGTAATATCGTTCCCATCAGATTCAGCGGGATTGAAGGGTACGGTTTCCATCCCGGCAGGATAAGGGGAGAGGGCTTTTTCATTGCGGCCCTGCGCAAGCCTGAAGCTTTGCTGAAAGGGCCGGCACACACACGTGTGAAAGATTACAGGAAGGGAGCCGGAAGCGGTGGTCACAGAAAGGAGAGCCTGAAACCTTCGAAGGAGGCATTTGCGCTCACCGCTCCGCTTGCCACTTTTGGCAGTGAAAGGGTAGTGATGCTGAATGGGAAAATTACCGCACTGGCGACAGAGGCAGCACTTTCAAGCTTTATTGGTGAAAGGCTTCCGGTAATAAAGTGGGGTACCATGATCGGAGAGCTTAAGAAGAATGACCTGGTACCGGCACATGACATTGCGATGTCTGTCAGGATGAGGGAAGGGGCCTGGCCTGTATTCCCGCTGTCACTTGAACAGGCACTGTCATACCTGAGACTGGAACCGCTGAAGGTTTCATCAATGCCTGAAGGAAGGGTTCTCGTGACTTACCGTGGTGTCCCTCTTGGTTTTGTCAATAACCTGGGCACGCGGGTAAACAACGGTTATCCGCAGGGATGGCGGATAAGGATGGAAATTCCCCCCGGACTGGAAGAAATTTTATGAAAGAGTCTTTGTTGAACTAAACTTTCACAACATTTATTTGTTCTTCTGAAAAAAAATTAAAACCTATATTTATATAAAACAATTCTTTCCCCTATGAAGACAGACATCGAGATTGCCCAGAGTGCCGCCATAAGGCCGATAACGGAAGTTGCTGAGAAGCTGGGTCTGAAGGAGGATGACCTTGAGCTCTACGGAAAATACAAGGCCAAGCTTCCCCTTTCACTTATAGATGAAAAGAAAGCTGCCAGGGCGAAGCTCATCCTGGTTACTGCCATAACGCCCACGCCTGCCGGTGAGGGAAAAACAACAACATCAATAGGTCTTACCCAGGGATTGAACCAGCTTGGCAAGAAAGCGACAGTGGTGCTCAGGGAACCCTCACTCGGTCCTGTTTTCGGTATAAAGGGTGGTGCAGCCGGGGGAGGTTACTCACAGGTAATACCGATGGAAGACATTAACCTCCATTTTACAGGTGATCTTTCAGCTGTTGAGAAAGCCCATAACCTGCTTTCTGCAATGATTGACAACAATATTCAGGCTTCTGACGGGAACCTGGGTCTTGACCCGCGGACCATCTCATGGAAGAGGGTCATGGATATGAATGACCGTTCGCTACGTGACATTGTGATCGGTCTCGGTGGCACAGCCCAGGGGGTGCCAAGGGAGACCGGTTTTGACATCACTGCCGCCTCTGAGGTGATGGCTATTCTGTGCCTGGCAACGGGTATAAGTGACCTGAAGGAGCGTCTCGGGAACATCTTTATTGGTTATACATATTCGGGTAAGCCAATATATGCCCGTGACCTCAGAGCCCAGGGAGCGATGGCGGCATTGCTCAAGGATGCGCTGAAACCAAATCTTGTACAGACACTTGAAGGCACTCCTGCCATTATTCATGGAGGCCCGTTTGCAAACATTGCCCAGGGCACGAACTCCATTCTTGCTACCAAAATGGGGTTGTCACTCAGTGATTATGTGGTCACCGAAGCCGGTTTTGCCAGTGACCTCGGTGCAGAGAAATTCTTCAATATCAAGTCGCAGGTAGGTAAACTAAAGACAAATGCAGTAGTCATTGTGGCCACCATCAGGGCGCTGAAATATCATGGCGGAGTCAAACTGTCGGAGCTTCCCAATGAAAACCTGGAGGCACTGAACAAGGGGTTCGAGAACCTTGACAAGCATATTGAGAACATGCATTACTACGGGTTCAGGCCGGTGGTTGCAGTCAACCGCTTCAGTTCTGATACGGATGCAGAGATAGAGCTTCTCAAGAACTATTGTGACGAGCATAACGTAAAGGTTGCCGTCAATACGGCATGGGCTGACGGAGGAAAGGGTGCCGTTGAGCTGGCCAGGGCTGTCATAGAGGCCACTGAGGCATGCACTGACTGCTTCACACCACTTTATGACCTTTCATGGCCGCTGGAAAAGAAAATTGAAACAATTACATCCCTGATGTATGGCGCAAGGAATGTTGAGTATACCCTTGAGGCAAAGGATCAGCTCAAGAAGATCACTGACCTCGGACTTGGCAATCTTGCCGTTTGTATAGCCAAGACCCAGAAGTCACTTTCTGATGATCAGGCCAAGCGCAACAGACCCAGGGACTTTACCGTCCGTATCCGCAGGGTTGAACTCTCCTCCGGTGCGGGGTTCATTGTGCCGATTGCAGGTGCAATAATGCGAATGCCGGGACTTCCTTCCGTGCCTTCTGCAGAAAAGATCGATATTGATGACAAGGGACAGATAAGCGGACTATTCTGATCAAGGCATTTCCTGACATATCGGCAGCCATCCTGGCTGGCGGACGGGCCTCCAGGATGGGGGGGATTAACAAGGCTCTGATAGAGATTGGTGGAATCACGGTTATTAAACGTACCCTGGCCATAATTGAACCATTGTTCGGCGAGATTATTGCAGCCGGGTGGCCTTCCGGTGATCCACTGCCTTCCAGTGTCATTGCAGTGCAGGACAACTACCCCGGGATAGGACCCCTGGCAGGTATTGAGGCAGCCCTCAGGGCATCCCGCACACAGGCACTGTTCGTCTTCGGAGGAGATATGCCGTGGCTTTCTGCTGATATTATAAAGAAACAGGCTGATTATTATCTGAAGAATCCTTCAGATATTCTTGTTGCCAGGTCAGATGGACTCCCGGAACCGTTACATTCAATTTACGGCAAGGCAATCCATCAGGCGCTGGTCAGATATATTGAAGAAGGAGGCAGCCCTGCCATAATTGATTTTTACAAATTCACTGATACCAGGTTCTTCGAACTACCGCAGACTGAGGAGACCCGGAGGGCCCTTACAAACATCAACAGGCCCTCTGATTTAAAGTCCTGATCACGAATTTTTCTTACTTTTGATCAGGACCTAAAGAAATCAGCCATGCGTAAGCCATTCATTATCCTGATCGTGGCAGCTGCCTTTCTCAGCTCATGCCACCGTTATCATGATTACAGCAACACCGGATGGAGTGACAGTGAACTTCCTGAGTGGGAAGACCTGACAGTAAACAGCATCAATACGGTCAGACCGCATGCCTCGATGGTGAGCCATCCTGACAATGCCTCGGCTCTTAAGGCCCGATGGCGTGAATCAGCAAGTGTAATGACCCTTGACGGCAAGTGGAAGTTCAATTATTCACCAGCCCCGGCTGACCGCCCTTACTGGTTCTTCAAGGATGACTATGATACCCGTTCCTGGGGCGTGATTGATGTCCCTTCAACTTGGGAGATGCAGGGTTACGGGATACCATATTATGTCAACTCGGGTTACACATTCCCGGTCAATCCTCCGTTCATCGACCATGCCGATAATCCGGTGGGTTCCTATAAACGGTCGTTCAGCGTTCCCAAAGAGTGGAAAGGCAAGGAGGTTTTCCTGGTCTTTGACGGTGTCAGCTCTGCATATTATGTATGGATCAATGGTATCCAGGTGGGATACAGTGAAGACAGCAAGACAACCGCAGAGTTCAATATCACACCGTATCTCAGGAGGGGGAAGAACAATATTGCCGTTGAGGTTTACCGCTATTGTGACGGAAGCTATCTTGAGTGCCAGGATTTCTGGAGGCTCAGTGGCATACAGCGCTCGGTATGGCTGCATGCCAGGCCGAAGACGTTTATCCGCGATTATTTTGCAGGAGCTACGCTGGTGAATGATTACACTGACGGTCAGCTGAATCTTTCCGTTGAACTTGCCGGTCATGAGCGGAAGCCGGCCGGCGTCCGGCTGGAGGCAGGGCTCTATGACGGTGAAACAAAGATCTTCGGGGAGACCCGTGAAGCGGAGGCTGTTGACAGCATTGCCTTTCTGGAACTTACTGCCGTGGTACCGGCAGTCAGGCCCTGGTCGGCAGAGTCACCCTCTCTCTATACACTTGTTCTTACACTGGCTGACGGCAGGGGACGGGTGCTTGAAAGCATCTCTTCAAGGATAGGCTTCCGCACTTCTGAAGTAAGGGACGGAAGGTTCCTTGTGAACGGAAAGGCAGTTCATCTCAAGGGCACCAATATTCATGAGCATGATCCGGTGCATGGCCATACGATAGACGAGGCACTTATGCTGAAGGATATCAGGCTGATGAAAATGAATAACATCAATGCTGTCCGGACCTCTCACTATCCGCAACCGGAACGGTTCTATGAGCTGTGTGACGAGTACGGCATCTACCTGATTGGAGAAGCCAACATTGAGTCTCACGGGATAGGGTATAATCCTGATGTAACACTGGCTCACCGGCCTGAATGGCTCGGACAGCATATGTTCCGCACGGTCAGGATGGTGGAGCGCGACAAGAATCATCCTTCAGTCATTATATGGTCTCTTGGAAATGAAGCCGGTGACGGGCAGAATTTCGTTGAGACATACAAATGGATAAAGGGGAGGGACAACAGCAGGCCGGTACAGTACGAAAGGGCAGAGAAATGGACCCGCACCACGGAGAGGCACACTGACATCTGGTGCCCGATGTACCCTTCCGTTGAGGAGATTGAAAAATATGCCCTCAGTGAGGGGAAACCAGGTTTTGACCGTCCGTATATCATGTGTGAATATGCCCATTCAATGGGAAACAGCACCGGCAACCTGCAGGATTACTGGGATGTGATTGAGAAATACGGTATACTCCAGGGAGGATTCATCTGGGACTGGGTAGACCAGGGACTCCTCGAGACAAATGAGGATGGGGATGAATTCTGGGCATACGGAGGCGACTTTGGCCCGGTGGGGTCTCCCAGTGACGGGAACTTCTGCTGCAACGGGATCGTAGGTCCTGACCGCACACCCCATCCGGCACTGACAGAGGTCAAAAAGGTTTACCAGTATGTCGGGTTCAGACCTGCAGACCTCACAAGGGGACTGATAACCGTTATCAACAAGTACGACTTTACAAACCTTTCACATTTCACCATCAACTGGGAGGTTCTGGCAAACGGCATTCTGTCCGGTTCAGGCCACCTAAGCCAGCTGAACCTGGCACCGGGTGATTCCGTACTGGTGGAGATACCTTACGGGGAAATAATACCTGCTCCGGGAACGGAATATCACCTTAACCTGTATGTGTCAAGGGCAGATGAATGGGGTATTATTCCGCAGGATCACATGTATGCCTCAGAGCAGATGCTGCTGCCATTTCATGCTGCGGCGGCGGCACAGGGAGAAGAGGCCCTGGCATTGCTTGATACCCGGACTGAAGGTACCGACCTTACCTTTGCGGGTGAGAATTTTGAAGTGGTGTTTGACATGTCGGCCGGGGTCATGAAGTCATACAGGGCAGGAGGCCGGGAGCTGCTATTATCAGGACCGCGTCCGGATTTCTGGAGGGCCCCCACAGACAATGACTATGGCAACGGAATGGAAAAGAGAAATGCTCCGTGGCGGGAGGCAGGTGCCAGGGCCGTTATGAAATCTGCTCACATAAGTCAGCCGGGGATGGGTAGTGCAGGTGTGAAATTCACCTTTGAAATTCCGGGAGTTTCGGGCCAGAAGATAGCCGGCCTGGTGACCGGGTATACCGTTCATGCTGACGGTGCGGTTGACGTGTCCTTTGACTTTACCAGGACTGACAGGAGCCTGGAGGAGGTACCCCGCATCGGGATGCAGATGATGCTTCCCGGCAGGTTCACCGATCTCTCGTGGTTTGGCCGTGGTCCGCATGAGAACTACATTGACCGAAAAACCTCAGCCTTTGCCGGAGTGTATGAGAGTTCGGTTGCTGACCAGTATGTGCCTTATGTGAGACCACAGGAGAACGGTTACCGTACAGATACCCGCTGGCTCAATGTCACAGATGGCAATGGCATCGGGCTGCGGTTTGAGGGGCAACCAGTGTTTTCATTTGCTGCCATGAACTACCTGCATGAAGATTTTGAGTCACCGGGAAGCCTGGCCGGATACAGGCCCGATGCCAAACTTGTAAACCGGCATATAAGTGATGTCATCCCGCGCGATCTTGTCAGGGTGAATATTGACTACGGCCAGATGGGCGTGGGAGGTGATGACTCATGGGGTGCACGAACACATCCGCAGTACTGCCTGACGGAGCAGGAGTACAAATATTCATTCAGGATGATTCCGCTGAGGCAGGATTAAGCGAGTTACATAACGGCTTCG
>SBFZ01000002.1 GCA_006227095.1 Bacteroidota bacterium
GTAAGCGCAATGACAGGGCCTTCACCCACACCCGGAATGTAATAGCCCAGCAGGGCAGAGTCACTGATAAAAAGCGAGGCATTCTTAAGGGAATTACCCAGCAGCTCTTCCCTGTTCTCGCCGGTCACCCTTCTGTCGATGGTCATCAATTCCCGGCGGAAATTCTCTGAGAAGGGAACAATATTTCCAGTATGCGCGTATTCCGAACAGGGGATTTCCCTTTTGTGAAAGATGTACTCGGTAACGACCCGGAACCCGGCCCTGAGGTACAATGATTTGCCTGCTTCGGTGGCAATAAGAAGGAAGGTGCGTACACCCTGAGCACTTAGTATTCGAAGAAGTTCGTTTACTATCAGCGTTCCTATACCCTTTTTCCGCTCTCGGGGATCAACTATAATATGGGCCAGCCAGCCGGTTGTTCCCAGATTGATTGCAACACCGATCCCGGCAATCTGGTCTCCAATGATTACTTTAACCGGAAAGCAAAATGATTTCCTGAGGTAATACTCAAACTCGGGAACTATATCATTCCATCCCTCGGGTTGCAGAGGTCTTATCCTCCCGAGATCGTTCCGGGTGAAATCAAGAATATCCATCTCCAGATTTATTTCCTTATAAAGTTATTCTTAACCAGATTGATAATCTTGACATTGTTAAAATTCAACACCATTATCGTTTGATCCCTGTCCGTGTCATGTAGTCTTTCAAAGGTTCCAGCCCTATCCCTTTTCTCCATTCATCAACCCGGGTCTCATCTTCCAGAGGGTATAGTCTATTCTCACCTGTAGCCCTGTTGTCAAGAATAGAGTGAGTCCCGTACCTCTGGGGAAGATTTTGATTCATCCTCATGCGGTCAAACATAAGGGCGTACTGCTGCCAGTTACCTTCACCTTTCCTGCATGCCGCCTCAAAAAGACCTATGTACTTTTCCTGGGCTCTGGCATTTGAATGCTGAAGCACATAGAATGCGGCTTCTGATGCCTTGCTTCCCACCTGGCTGACTTCAGGCCATCCCTTTATTGCCAGAAGTATTTCCAGTTCTTCCAGGTTCTTTTCATTCTGCAATGACTGCATTCTGCGGAGTGCAGTTACTACCGGGGAGTCCGGCCCTAGATTCCTGACCGCAATGCCTGTTTCGTAGAACCCGTACTGATCGAGACAAAGGAGTCTCCACAGCTTACTGGCATATGCTGTATCCTTAATACTGTTGCCATTTATTTCATTAAGTGCTATGATGAGATCAATCTCAAAATCCTTCCAACCTTTTGATTCTCTGACTGCAACTAGGTCAGGGTCAGTGAGAATGGATACCGAGGGTTCGAGGACAATCAGTCTGTTCAAATAACAAAGAGAGCTGTCTGCCTGACCTGCGAGGGATAAGGCACAGGCGTAATTATAAATTATGTGGCTGTCATTTTTGTTCTGATTGTACATTGCCCGGTACTCTTCTATGGCAAGTGCGACAGATCCCGCAGTGAGGAGGCTGTCAGCCCTGCCTGCATGACCCTGTCCGGATGCCGGAGGAGGTGGTGGAGGTGGCGGAGGTACCTGTGATGCTGCATACAATGGTATTGCTAACAGGCATGTGATAAGGATTCTTTGTACAGTTTTCATTATTATGCTATTTGGTACTTTTTACTAACCGGAAATTCCGTATGTGGCAAATATTGGCACCATTATCATCAGGTCAGCACCTGCATGTATCAGCGCCGGTGCGATGATGCTGCGGGTATAATGCATCGCATAGCCGCAAATCATTCCCAGCACAAAACAGATTCCCGCAAACAGGAGTGTATCTGCCTGGTATTGCACTATAATGTGTGGCATGGCAAAGCACACAGAGGTGATCAGAATGGAAAAATGATGACTGAACAACAGGTTGAGTTTTTCAAGAAACAGACCTCTGAAAATCAACTCCTCCATAAATCCGTTTGCCATTACGAAAATAAGAATCCAGACCCAGTTATTCCTTAGAAATGAAGGATCTACAGGTTGATCGGGATTTCTGAAAGCCAGAAAACCAAAAAGAATGAAAAAGACGAAACCTGTCACCAATCCTGGTATCAGTCTGCCTTGTGTAATGTAGATACTCCTCAGCGTTTGTTTTGCCAGCAATACAGAAGCAATAATCACTGAGCTGATGATCAGCGAATCACTCAATTTTGAAAGGGCAATTCCTTTCGTACTGCCCATATCCAGATTCAGAAATTCAGATGTAAAGGGGGCAACTATCAGGAACGCAAGATTCAACACAAAGAATGCAAATCCAAGCAGGGAGAAAACGTGTTTGTTTTGTTTCTTGAAAAATAACCATGCTGTTATCGAAAGAGTTATCAGGATCAGCCGGATGATGAGCTTTATATGGACCGGCATCGGTGTAAACAGTGTCATGGTTGTTGTCAGCAGGGACAGAAATACGGTTAAAAAAACTATGACGGTACTTCTTTTCATGTCAAATATTTTTGAAATCCATGTCAATATTATCAAAGACTTTGATCGCCGTCAAACAATTGATGTGAAATGCCTTAAAATGTAATTGAACGGCAATTTCATTAACGGTTACGGGTAATTTTGCCGTTCATATACAAAATCGTGCATTTCACTGCATTTGCATTTTACAGTCTGTCCTTTAAGGATATTGAAGGTATCTTTGGTTTCAGATAACATTTTATAGGATGGAGTCTGCGAACAAAGTGACAAGGAAACCGAATGGCAGGTTGTATGTATATATTGCCTACTGGGTTCTTTACTTACTGTTCTTTTCAATTCAGCGATTCTTTGCCGCATCATATATCCTGACCGGGACGGGACTGATAGAGACAGGGGT
>SBFZ01000332.1 GCA_006227095.1 Bacteroidota bacterium
AGAAAAGAGCAGCATCAGGAGGCCGAAGATGAGTGTACCAATTCCTGACAGCAGGTTTACATTCACGTTAAGAGATTTAACATACATCGCATCCTGACCTATGGTGGCAATACCGTAAATCGTTATTATCAGTCCTACTATTGAGAACATCAATCCTATGGGAAATCTTATATCCAGCATGATATCAGTTTTTTTGGTTACCAGAACATAATTGACAGCACTATCATAATAACACCAACGATGGTGGCTAGGAACCAGGGTCTCTGGTACCATACCACACCGCTGTCATCGAGCCTGGGTGTCATTGAGTAGACGAGGCCGTTGAGTTCCGTATCACTCTTTTCACGTTTTGAAAGGAGAGAGATGATCACAGTGAGGAGTGCAGCTGTGGAGAAAGCAAAGATGGCTGTCCAGAAGTTCTGTGCCATTTCCACTGGGTAGGTATGCACCACGCCAAGCCATCCTCCCTTGACCAGGGTGGTAGCGCCGGCAGGCATCGTGAGACCGTGATGCAGCAGGGCTATGAGAAATCCCATCAGCAGCCCGGTGAATGCTGCGTTTCCGGTGGAGCGTTTCCAGAACATCCCCAGGAATATCACCGCAAACAGCGGGGCGTTGATCATTGAAAAGACCGTCTGCAGGAAGTCCATGATGTTTCCGAACTTGCTTGCAATATATGCGGCGGCGATGCTCACCAGTACCCCGACTATGGTTGCCATTCTTCCGACTTTGAGGTAATGGCGGTCGTCAGCCTCCTTATCTTCTGTTGCCGGCCTGATGTAGGTCTGGTAGATGTCATATGTCCACACGGTATTGAATGCCGATACGTTTCCTGCCATACCTGACATGAATGAAGCAAGGAGGGCCGTTATGCCAAGGCCGAGTACCCCGGCGGGCAGATACTGCTTGAGCAGCATGATGATGGTATAGTCATATATTGGCTGTCCCGCGTCATTGAGCGGCAGGGCGAAACCCTTTCCAGGGTCATTGAGCAGCACAAGGGCAGCTATACCTGGTATTATGATCAGGAAGGGGATGAACATCTTGGGAATGGCTCCGATGAGTGGCACCTTTCGGGCAGCGGTCATCGAATCAGCAGCCATGGCCCTCTGGACGATGAGGAAATTGGTGCACCAGTAACCGAATGAGAGAACAAATCCCAGGCCGGCCAGGATGCCATACCACTCAACACCCATCGGGTTGGCACCGGCAGTTGCGGTATACTTCCAGGTGGTGGTCCACGTATCAGCTGCAAAGCCTTTATCCATGACTATCGGGGCGAGGCTCTCCTGCATGCCTCCATAGCCTCCCACGTCTATCATGACCAGAATGGCCATGGGAAGAAGGCCTATTATAATTATGAAGAACTGAAGCACTTCGTTGTAGATGGCTGAAGAGAGACCTCCGAGATAGGTATAGGCAAGCACTATTGCGGCAGAGGCGAGCAGTGATACGTTAAAGTTCCATCCAAGCACGTTCTCAAGGAGGATGGCAAGGGCGTACATTGAGATACCCGATGCCAGCACCGTCATAAGTGCAAATAGGAATGCGTTAAGTGCACGTGTTTTTTCGTTGAAGCGGAGCTTGAGATATTCAGGCACCGAGCGGGCTTTCGACCCGTAATAGAATCGCATCATGAACAGGGCAAGAAATACCATCGCAGGAATGGCACCTATCCAGTAGAAGTGGGTGGTGAGCATCCCGTACTTCAGGCCTGACCCCGTCATACCCATCACCTCCAGGGCACCAAGATTGGTTGAGATAAAAGCCAGCCCGGCAACCCACGCCGGCATGGCCCTCCCGGCCTCCAGGAATGCAGAAGCATTCTTCATGTACTTTCTGAGAGCCCAGCCTATGCCCAGCACAAAAAGGAAATAGACTGCCATGATCAGGTAGTCTATTCCATGTAGCGCGAATTTTGTCTCCATGAGATTTTTCCGATTAGGTTTGTGAACACACAAACTTAAGGAAATTTCTCACATGCAGCCGTTCGCTGTATTTTTTTGTTTCAGTGTCTCCTTACTTTTTTACGGTTGTCTCAACACTCCTCCCCTTGAGGGGTACAAGCTGTTTCCTGTCTCGTGCGGAAGCACCCTTGGTGCCGGTATAATCTACCCATGCGAGGAAGTAGTTGAGCTGGTTCTTCACCAGCTTGTCAGTCATGATGAACCCGACATCCTCGTCCCGTAAAGTAAAGTTATTGTGAGAGGCCTGCCACACATCGACGTAATAGACCTTTGACTGGAGGTTGGTGAAAACCACCTTGCCTGCAGCGTTGGTGAATCCTTCCACTATCGGGTTTGTCATATTGTCCCAGTCCTGAAGTGTTGGATACAGTATCACGCTGGCTCCGGCCACAGGGTACTCATCATAGTACTCAAGCACCTCCACTTCAAGCATTGTAGGTGAGAGCACCTCAATGTCAAGGTACGACCTGTCAACGTTGCCGTTCTTTGAGAATGCGCTCAGGATAACCGTAAATACGCCTGATGCATTGTAGGAGTGAATGGGCTCAAAGGCATCTGACCAGGTGCCGTCGCCAAAGTCCCATTCATAATAGGTTGCATTGTGTGACCCATTGTAGAAGAAGACTTCTTCTCCTATTTCTGCCTGTATCTTGTCTGTAAAGAAATATGCTTCAGGCTTGAAGTCACATGAGCTCAGCATTATCATTGCTGCTGCTGCGGTTGAGATTAAGATTCTTTTCATGACTGCCGTTTTTGGTGCTGAAATGTTAAATCCAAAATCTGTGCCAATTGAAAAATCATCAGAAAAACCGGCCTCCGGTGATGGCGCATAATGCCTGCAGAATGAAGCATAAAAAATATTATCTTTGCAAACTATTTAACAGTATGGAATCAATGATCAGAATAACCTTTCCTGATGGTTCAGTCAGGGAGTTCAAACAGGGCACAACCAGTTACGAAATTGCCATGTCGATCAGTCCCCGCCTGGCGGCAGAAGTATATGCTGCAACGGTTAACGGGGAGGTATGGGATCTTTCGAGGCCCCTGCAGTCTGATGCGACGCTAAGGCTTCACAAGTGGGATGATCCGGAGGCGAAGCATGCATTCTGGCACTCATCGGCACACCTCATGGCCGAGGCGCTGGAGGCACTCTGGCCCGGTACGAAATTCGGTATAGGTCCCGCCATTGAAAACGGCTTCTACTATGATGTTGATCCGGGCAGTGGAAAGGTCATCACCGATGCTGATCTTCCCCTGATAGAAGACAAGATGAAGGAGCTGGCTGCAAAAAACAGCCCGATCACCCGCTCAGAGATAAGCAAGAAAGATGCGCTGGATCTCTTCAACGCAAAGGGTGATGAATACAAGACCGAACTCATTTCAGAGCTTGAGGACGGCACCATAACCCTTTACCGCCAGGGTAACTTCACCGATCTCTGCCGCGGACCGCACCTGCCTGACACATCGCCAATAAAGGCCATCAAGGTTCTGAGCCTGGCCGGGGCATACTGGAGAGGCGACGAGAAGCGGAAGATGATGACCCGCATCTATGGAATCACTTTCCCGAAGCAGAAGCTGCTTGACGAATACATGGTCATGATCGAGGAGGCCCGCAAGCGTGACCACCGCCGTATCGGCAAGGACCTGGAGCTGTTTGCCTTCTCACCTAAAGTCGGGATGGGACTTCCGCTCTGGCTGCCGAAGGGAGCCGACATGAAGCAGAGGCTCATCGACTTCATGACGAAGGTACTGAAGGAGAGAGGCTACACGATGGTTTCAACACCTCATATCGGCAATGTTGACCTTTACAAGACATCGGGGCACTTTGAGAAGTACGGCGCTGATTCATTCAGGCCCATCACCACTCCGCAGGAGGGTGAGGTGTTCATGCTCAAGCCGATGAACTGTCCGCATCACTGCGAGATATTCAATGCCACTCCCCACTCCTACCGCGAGCTGCCGGTGAGGATGGCTGAGTTCGGCACCGTTTACCGTTATGAGCAGAGCGGTGAGCTTCACGGTCTGACGCGCGTCCGCAGCTTCACCCAGGATGATGCACACCATTTCTGTGCCCCTGACCAGCTCAAGGAAGAATTCAAGAGCATCATTGACCTGGTGCAGTATATTTTCAAAATTGCCGGATTCAGTGAGTTTACGGCCCAGATATCACTCCGTGACCCGAACAACCATGAGAAATACATAGGCTCTGACGAGAACTGGGAGAAGGCTGAAAAGGCAATCATTGAAGCTGCCGGAGAGAAGAACCTGGCCACAACCATTGCCATCGGCGAGGCAGCCTTCTACGGACCCAAACTCGACTTCATGGTGAGGGATGCCATCGGGCGCAAGTGGCAGCTGGGAACCATCCAGGTTGACTACAACCTGCCGGAGAGGTTCGGCCTTGAATATACCGGAAGTGACAACCAGAAGCATCAGCCCGTAATGATCCACAGGGCAATTTTCGGCTCCATGGAGCGTTTCGTTGCAGTACTCATTGAAAATACCGCCGGCCGCTTCCCGATCTGGCTGACCCCTGACCAGGCCGTAATACTGCCTATCAGCGAAAAATTCAATGATTATGCAAAAACTGTTTCAAATATTCTGAATAATTGCGATATTCGCACCCTGATTGACGACAGGAACGAGAAGATAGGTAAAAAGATAAGGGATAACGAGTTAAAGAGAATACCCTATCTTCTGGTGATTGGTGAAAAAGAGGTTGAAGCGGGAACGGTTTCCGTCAGAAAGCAGGGCGAAGGTGACAGGGGAGTCATGAAACCCGAAGAGTTCATCACCCTTGTGAAGGATGAAGTAGCCAGGGAAATTGGCAATTAAGAGACTGATTATAAATATAGTATTAACTTAACTGGAGGACAAGACAATAGCAGGACCGATCTTTTCCAGGCCCAGGCCGGGAAGAAAACCCGAACCGGAACACCGGATTAACAACAGGATCACAGCCAGGACGGTAAGAGTCGTTGGCGAGAACATGGAGCCGAAGATCATGAGCCTCGGTGATGCTCTCAGGCTGGCCGATGAAATGGAACTTGATCTTGTTGAGATATCACCCAATGCTGACCCGCCCGTCTGCAAGATCATTGACTACCAGAAGTTTCTGTACCAGCAGAAGAAGAAACAGAAGGAGATCAAGGCAAATGCAGCCAAGATTGTTGTAAAAGAGATCCGTTTCGGTCCGAACACCGATGATCACGACTACAACTTCAAGCTGAAGCATGCCATCAACTTCCTGGAAGAGGGAGCCAAGGTCAGGGCGTATGTATTTTTCAAGGGGAGATCAATTCTCTTCAAGGAACAGGGGGAGAAACTGCTTGCGAGATTTGTCAGTGACCTCGACGAGTATGGAAAGGTAGACCAGACACCAAGGCTGGAGGGAAAGAGAATGATCATCATCCTCTCACCGAAGAAAAAGAAATAGGAACTTTTTTTACACATATATATACAAAATGCCAAAAGTGAAAACAAATCCGGGTGCAAAGAAGAGGTTTTCTTTGACCGGTACAGGCAAGATCAAGCGTAAGCATGCCTTCAAGAGCCACATTCTTACCAAGAAGTCAACAAAGCGTAAGAGGAATCTTACCTATGACGGACTGGTTGACAAGGCAGATCAGAAGAACGTTAAGCTTCTGCTCGGACTGAAGTAGTGTTTACCGCCTGTCAGGGAGTTAATCAACAGAATTATTAACCGGGATGTGAAGCTGAAAAGACCTTAAGAGGCGCTTACATCCGAAAAAGAGAAAAGAAAAATGCCAAGAGCAACAAATGCACCAGCATCGAAGGCAAGAAGAAAGAAGATTCTCAAGCAGACAAAGGGTTACTTTGGCAACAACGCCAATGTTTACACCGTTGCCAAGAACGTGCTTGAGAAGGGTCTTGCCTATTCGTACCGTGACCGCAAAGACAAGAAGGGACAGTTCCGCGCCCTCTGGATACAGAGGATCAACGCCGGCGTGCGCCTTCACGGAATGAGTTACTCGCAGTTTATCGGCGGGCTTGAGAAGAAGGGTATCACCCTGAACCGAAAGACCCTCGCCGACCTGGCGATGAACCACCCCGAAGCCTTCAAGGCAATCGTGGATAAAGTCAAGGAATAAAAAAAAAGGGTGTCTCAAAAGGGCACCCTTTTTCTTTTGGGATTACTGTTCATTTCTTTTGCTCCTCCAAAAGAAATGAACCAAAGAAAAGGAGGCCGGAAAAGACAACCACCCCCTGTTTGTCCTCCAGCTACACAAGGCCTTAAAGGCGCCACCAAACAGGGTGCGGTTCGCACCTTTTCCGGTTAGCCCTCGCTCGCCACAAATGGTTAATATGTTGATAACTAATGAAAAGAAGGGGGATGCCTCCCCCTCCCGATAACCTCAGGTTAATTAACTTGAGGTATGCAAAATAGTAGTAGAACAAAGGTAGTCTTTAAAGATTACAGTCCCAATCAATTTTTACTTCTTCCTCCTTCACTGGAAGAAATGATCGATCCCAACCACCCGGTTCGTGTAGTAAATCAAGTCATTGATAGTCTTGATATTGAATCATTGGTTGCCAAGTATAAAGGAGGTGGTTGTTCCAGTTATCATCCCAGGCTTTTGCTCAAGGTATTGGTTTATGGATACTTAACTAACCAATACAGCAGCCGTAAGATAGAGCAAGCCTTGAGCCAGAATATCCACTTTATGTGGCTCAGTGGTATGAGTTATCCTGATCACAACACGATCAATCGCTTCCGCAATGATAAGCTGAAAGGTGTTTTAAGGGAAGTGTTCAGCCAGGTTGTTTTACTATTGGTTGAAAAAGGAGTAATTACACTTAAGGAAGCATATCTTGATGGCACCAAGCTCGAAGCCAATGCCAACCGTTACACTTTTGTCTGGGGTCGGAGCATTGTAAGGTGCAAGGAGAGGATCAGAGAGCAACTTGCGGAGCTTTGGTCATATGCAGAAAGTGTTGCCAGGGAAGAACTTGAGAATAACGAACCGGAAAGCTTTGAAAAAATTGATCAGGAGTCCGTTCTCAGGACAATAGAAAGCATAGACAATGCCCTGAAGGGAAAGCATATAGATAAGAAGGTAAAGCAGAAGCTTGGCTATGCTCGTAAAAACTGGCCTGAAAATCTCCGTAAGTATGAGCATCAGGAGAAGACATTGGGAAATCGCAATAGTTACTCAAAAACAGATCCTGATGCCACGTTCATGAGGATGAAAGAAGATCACATGTTAAACGGGCAGTTAAAGCCAGGTTATAACTGGCAGATAAGTACAGAGAACCAATACATCTTAGGGTATACGATCCATCAAACAACAAATGACACTACTACCCTTCAGGCACATATGGAATCCTTAAATGATAACCTGGGTAAGATGCCTGATGTTCTGGTGGCTGATGCAGGATATGGTTCTGAAGAAAACTATGAGTACTTGGAAAGCAATGATGTAGAGGCCTTTGTAAAATACCCGTACTTCCATAAAGAACAGAGCAAAAAGTGGAAAGATGATCCATACAGGACTGATAATTTGCCATATGATGAGAATGATGACAGTTATACCTGCCCAATGGGCCAGAAAATAAAATTTATTAAAGATAAGGTTAGAATATCCGATAATGGGTTCAGGCAGGTCAACCGGTTATACCGGGCAGAGAACTGTTCCGGATGCTCATCAAAAGAAAAATGTCATAAAAGACCAGGGAATCGTATTATTGAGACCAATCCCAGATTAAATCATTATAAATCAATTATAAGGGAGAGATTAACAAGTGAGAGGGGTAAAAAATATCGAAGTCAACGCCCAGTAGATGTTGAAGCTGTTTTTGGAATTATTAAAGGGAATAGAAATTATAGGAAATTTTTGACCCGAGGTCTGGAAAACGTCGAAACGGAAGTAGGTTTACTCTCCCTTGCTCATAATCTGAATAAAATAGCAGGTCGAAACTAGGGGAAGAACTCCGTCTTCTATTTTTTATTGATTTACCCAACAGTACACATTATTGTTCGTAAATCCTGACAAAAAGAAAAAGGGTGCCCCATTTGTATTATGAGACACCCTCTTTTTTTTGTTGACGCATGCCGAACATTTTGTTTAACTTGTTGTTCTACATAAAAAATTCATCGTCATGGCAGATCTGAGAACCAAGTACATGGGCATT
>SBFZ01000275.1 GCA_006227095.1 Bacteroidota bacterium
ATGGAACTCTACCCTGATAAGCCACGGATTGCAGGAAAGGTTGAAACGGTGCAGGTAGGTACCAAGCCGCTTAGCAATGTAACGCTGATGTTGCTGAGCAATTACCAGAGATCTTCCGATTACAATGTGCCGGTACGTACTGCGAAGACCGATGCAAAGGGATATTATGAGTTTGATAATCTTGATGTGGAGCTTGGGGATTACAATACCGAAGGTCCGACCCAGGTAATCGGTCCCGCCAGGTCATTGTTCTGTACCCCATCAGGGTTCAAGGGCGAGACGAGGTATTACGGCAAACTCATATGGGGGCAACAGATAATTGAGGATATCCTGCTGGAGCCTGACGGATTGCTGACAGGATATGTAACTGATGATAAGGGTAATGCAGTTGCAGCTGAAATACAGGTAGATGACCTTGCATTTGCTTCCACAACGCCTCTGTTTGAGTATGACCAGGCTGCGGGCGGCGGCGCTCTGCCGTCAGGCCTGCCCGGTTCAGGTGGAGGAGTCCTTCCGTCGGGCTTGCCCGGCTCCGGAGGCGGAACACTCCCTTCAGGTCTCCCGGCATCAGGCGGTGGTCAGCCGACAGGCAACAACAGTTCCGGTGGCGGTACCCGGCCAGTGAATATTCAGTCTTCTGGCAGCGGCATCCAGCAGGCGGGAATCCAGACGACGGGAGGAGCGATCCAGCAAACAGGCTTCCAGGGTACGGCCCAGTCCATGATGCCCACAGACATTAAGCAGGTCTTCTCAGTCAAGGCACCTTCGGGTAAAGCACGCACACTTACAATCATTCCAAAGAATCCCGGGTACTCATCTGAGACATTCACCGTGGATGTGCCAAAAGCCGCTTCGACCCCGGACGGCCAGGAACTGAAGCAGTATGTTGTCTACAAAATGAAGAAGAGAGTGCGGTTCATGGTGGCCGAGAAACCCTCAGGGAACATGTTTATGGCATCGAACCTGAAAGCCGTTCCCAATGCAGAGGTAATACTCAAAATACCCGGGGCTGAGATAACCCGGATGACAGATCCCAGGGGAACAGTCGTCTTTGAATTTGATAACAACGGATCCTCGTTCACATTCGATATAACCCCGCCGGAGGATTCTGACCTTGAGAGTACAACCTATACCATAAACAACGTTGAAGATACCAAAGCCGAGGTTGTTTACCCGGCTGCCCTGCTTAAAAAGGCAACACGTATCACAGGCAAGGTATCCATTGGCAATGATCAGATGACCGGACCTCTTGAAGGTGCCACAGTCTATATTGAAACAGGTAACGGAAACCGTTTGGAAACCAAAACAGATAAGGGTGGCAACTATACTCTGAAAAGGGTGCCAAGACAGCCTGCCCTGATTAAAGTATGGGCCTCCAAACCTAATTCTGTCCCCAATGTAATAAGCATGTCGAAGCAGATACTGTTGCAGGATAACAACGTGCTTGATTTTGTACTTGCATATGACAGGGAGATTGCCATAGAAAACATATTTGGCTTTGAGGCAGACATAAAGAATAAGGAGAAGCAGGCTGACGGCACTTACCTTGTCAGCGGTGCCCTTATTAACCTTCCGTCCAATCCCAACTTCAAACTGGCAGAGGAGAGTCAGACCATTCCCTTCACCAAACTGAAAATCAAGAAGAGCGGTACCAGCACCTCTTCAGGAGTTCCTGCAGGGGTCCCGGCCGTGACTGAGTTCAATACCGATGTAAAGGAGTTGCAACTGATGCTTAACGGGGCATTTGGCGTGCTGCAAACCCCGGCAGCCGGTGACCTGATAAAGGTAAGTTCCGAGAACAGCAAGGGACGTATCATGGGCAAGGCCGGAATAATGAAAACATCATTCCAGTATTCCGGGAATTATATCACTTTCCAGGATAATATTCCGATATACCTGACCGGTCAGCCCGGAAGCACCCAGTTATCTGTGGTCACCCTGACAGCAGCCGATTACCCGGCAAAAAAATGGGGTGTTGCCGGAGCCGGGGGAACAGATATACAGTTTAAGCTTCTCGATTTCACCGCAAAGGCCGACAGGAAGACCTCATGGCTTGAAGGTGACAGGATAGGCCTAGCCACGGTTATCAGCACCAATGAGATCACCGGGATGGTTCCTTCAAAGCTCAGCATCACCCTTGGTGACCTGGTACTCAGACCATCAATGATAGAGACAGTTACAGGCACAAAGCCGCTGTCATTCAAGCTTGAGAAGTGGGATTTCCAGAGCGCGGGCTGGTCACTGAATCAGAATCTGAAAGGGGTACTGATTCCTCAGGGGACTATCAAAACAGGCCTTGTTGACGTTCCGGTGAAGAGCGTCCTGATTACCCCTGACAAATTTAACGTGGGATCGTTTGAGATGTCGGACCTGACCTTCTCCGGGGTTATTCCGCTTAACATTCTCACGCAGAATAATTCCTTCGGGTATAATCCGAGTACCGGCTCCGATCTTAAAGGGCACTGGGAACTCAGGATTGTCGGCACTGATGGAGATCCGGGTGTATCCATCACCGGACTGCCCGGCATGGAAGCAGGTGCACAGCTGAAGTTCCAGGCATTCTCACTGCTGAGCAACGGAGAGCAAAAGATCAATATGGGAAGCCAGCAACAGGAACTGATCTTCCACAAGATTCTCAAGGTCAGGCCGATCTCCTTCTCCGGCGGGGACAGGTATTTCGAGATGGCATGTAACATTGATCTTGATATCCCACGCATTGAAGCCGGCACCGGTGTGATCCGGTTCTCAAAGCCTGCTTCCGAAATACTGTTCCGTCTCTATCCGTTCAATGTCAGCTTCGATGGACCCGGTGGGGTAAGATTCGTGTCGGGCATTGCGCAGGGCGACCAGAACCTCGACGCCTCGGGATTTACAGCCTCAGGCAATATCAGGGACAAGGAGGGGATCAACCTGAAGGGTAAGCTGCACCGGACAACTGGCGGAGCCTGGCTCGAGGTGGATCCCAAGGGACAAAAGATGCCACTGGGCACCGGCGCCACCTCACTGTCTGATATCGAGGGACGGATGGAGGTGCAGCCAGCCATAAACGACTGGTCAAAATTCACCTTCAGCGGCAAGATGACAGGCTTTAAGGGGATGCAGTCAAACCTGACAAAGACCTTCACTGTTCACGGCAGCATTACGGCAGAAAACGAAGGCCTTGGGGTTAAGAATATTTCGGGCGATTTCGGAGGGATGAACCTGACCTATGACATCAAGAATGCCCGCCTCACCGGGAATATGGATATAGACAGGCAGCTGGGAGCATTACGGATAAAGGGCGCAGCAAACATCCTCGTAGATGCTTCGGGCTGGTACTTCCTCACGGGAGGCCAGCTGACAGCCCCCGGATTCGGAGACATGGCTGCCGGCATGCTTATCGGCGACTATCGCGCAATGGCCCCCGATGTTGTGAATACCCTGATGCAGTTCGCATATGACAAGAGGGTTCCTTCGGCATTCAGGACAGGCATCTCGGGGTTCTTCTTCACCGGGCGGAAGGATGTGCCCATCATTAATATCCCTGACTTCAGTATTGATGTCGGTGTTATGAGTGCCAGCCTGGGGCTTACCGCGGGACTTGACGGCCGCCTTTGGATGGGTTTCGACGGCAGTGGCAACGAATACGGGATAGGAGCGATGGCATTCGTGCATGCCTGGTTCAAGGCATCCTCCATAACCTGCACAAAGCTCAGCGCTGAAGCAAGGGCCGAGCTGGGCGCGACAGGAATCTATAATTCCGGTACCGGAACGTTTACAGCAGCAGGTTGCGGCAGCTTCACCATCGGGGGTTCAGCACAGCAGTGCTTCCCTACACCCTGCTGGGACGGCGTCTGCTGTACCGGATGTATCGGGGGCGGTATCAGTAAAAGCGTTAAACTGGATCTTCTCTTCGATTCAAGCGGCAATACCAGCCTCGATTTCAGCTTCGGCAACTGCAGCGGCCAGGCTAACCTGACAGGTAACTGATGATTAACAATTTGTAACAGGAATACAATGCATACGAAACAATATAACAGACTCCTTATCATCCTCACCCTGTTGTTTACGCTTTCCGGACTCTGCCTGGCACAGGACCGACAGCCAACTGCAGTAGCCACCGAAAGGGGGATGTGGATCTACCTCGGGAATGAGATCCCTGAAGGATTTGAATACCAGGTATTGAAGAGTGAGGGAAATGGTGATTTCGTTCCGCTGGGAACGGTGGTTTACCGTGAAAATCCGGAAATCATGAAATCAACGGTTGAAAAGCTTTATCCGCTATTCAGGAACCTCGATAAACCAACAGATAGTGAGCTCTCATTCCTCCGTGATTATGCCTCCCGGAACAAAACAACAGATTCGGTATACATATCAAACCTTCCGCTGATGCACCTTCTCCTGGGCACCGCGTACTTTGATCCGGACGTAACTGCCGGCAAGAGGTACCGATACAGGGTGGAGAAGATATCCGGCAAGGACCGCCTGTGGGAGGCGACAAGCAACACGGTGAGCTACCCTGCTGAGCCTGACCTCCCGGCGCCGCGGTTCAGCAGCAAGCAGGAGTTTACCTCACAGGTGGTGGTACGGTGGTATATCACCGGAGAAAGCAGCCTGAATTCCTTCCTTGTTTACAGAAGAGTATTCGGTAAAGGAGAATATCAGAGACTGAATATTGAACGGGGATTCAATATCTCGCAGGACACGGTTTACCTTATCGCATCAGACACTGAGGTGCAGAACCCGGCTCTGTATGAATATTTCATCAAGCCGCTGGATATATACGGAAACAGCGGACCTGAATCGGAAGTGGTAAGCGCAGGGACAGTTGGCAGTATCAGCTTCCCTGTGCCTGATTATTTCAAAGCCAGGGGCGGAGAGACGGATCACCGGGTGGAACTCTCATGGAGATTCAGCGAGACAGCTTATATAAACAGTATCGAGGTGTTCCGGAGCAAGACTTATGACGACGGGTTTACGAGAGTTGCACGTCTCGCGCCAGAGGACACCTCATTTACAGATATAGTGCCCGTCGGGAATGAAAACTTCTGGTATTATCTAATTACCAGCGGCCCGAACGGCATAAGCCATCCATCGGCAAAGGTATCAGCCATGTTCAGAAACAATGGTGAAAAGCCCACGCCACCGGAGGAGACAGGTGCGGAGAGCATCAAAGGCGGAATCAAAGTGTACTGGAGCTACCATGAACCGTATGCCAAAGGGTTTTATGTTTACCGGTATGTTTATGAGACTGCTGAATTTAAGCAGGTTTCCGGATTGATCCCGGCCGGAGGGGAGATATACAGTTTTGCCGATACGGCAGGACACCTGCAAGGCAATGAAGTTTACCGCTATGCTGTCAGGACAGTTAACGATGTAGACCAGGTGAGCGAATACTCCGAAGCTGCCAGTGCCAGCCCGGGGAAAAAGGCAACTGTCGGCAGCCCGGCAAACCTGCGGTTAACAAGGAGAGACGATGGCCTGTTACTGGTATGGGACGACATGCGCCCTGCCGAACCGGTCCTGCTCGGTTACAAGGTTTTCAGGAAGGAAGATCCGGACGGCCGTTATACACTTTTACCGGGCGATACCCTGAGAAATGACATGAATTATTACCATGATACAACCCTTGTGGCAGGTAAGTCATACAGGTATTCTGTCTCTGCCATAGATTTCTACGGTAATGAGAGTCCGCAAAGCGTTTCTGTAAAATATGTTCCAGAAGTTTCAGCCATTCTTCCTCCGGTAATCATGAGGGCTGTCAATACAGAAGAAGGGATATTGGTAAGCTGGGGTCAGGTCACCGACCAGAAGGTTGTTTCGGTAAAGGTTTACCGGTCCCGGCCGGGAATGAATCCATTGCCTGTTATCACCCTGCAGAAAACATCTGATGAGTATCTTGACAAGGCTGTTTCTGATGGCGAACTGTACACCTATGATGTCTCCGTCGTAATGGAGGGAGGCAGTGAGTCTGTGCGCAGCAGCGGGGTAACCGTCAGACGGCAGCCGAAGGATTGAAAACAAAGGTAGCCCTGCACCTGCGCCACGCAAGGGCAAAGCACTACAGCGATCCTGGCAGCACTGATTTGAGGAAGTAAGGCAATAAGTGACCTCGCGGTTACTGCCTGCCGTAAATTGCCGGTTATTTTATGTTTCCTCCCACAATCGGGATTGTCACCTCCGTGCCGTCAAGGTCTATTGTCAGTTCCGTACCGGGGTCAGGATGCAGTGTAAACTCCTTGTCGCTTGAGAAGATCATCAGTCCTATCTGCTTTCCGGCAGGGATTATCTGATCATCAGGCTCAAGCTCAAAGGTCATCTCATAGAATTTCCCCGGCACAAGTGGCTCACTTTGAGTCATTGACCTGTGGTTCTGAAGGTCGGCCCAGCCTCGTGTAATGATATTGTCTGTTGGCCTCATCTGACGGGATTCCTCCCAGGGCAGACTCACCATCCATACCGACAGGTTTACGGCAGGCTTGCTGGAAGCTGCCCTTACTTTCACTTTGACCACACCCGAGATGTGTGCAGGTTCAGTCAGTTCAGGTGTCAGGTAAAGAAGGCGGTGATTTGTGTATTCAGCCTGCGCCAGCATGGACCCCGTGAATGAGAAGTTGTCAACCAGTGTCTCAGTCCCCTGTTTTGCCGGTTTCTCTGTTACCAGGGCACCGGATGCGGGGGCCCCGGGCTTGAGGAAGAAGGTTACCGGCAGGGCATCCGGATTGGGATAATCAGCGTAAGGTGTAGGTTTGAGACGGTCATCCTTCTCGCGTACTATCCATGCCTTTGTGTCATTCTCCACACCGTTTTCAACTCCAAAAAGATAACGGGTGAACCACCTGTTCATCATACTGAAGGGGGGCTCGCCGCCGTGACCACCCTGGTGGTAGTAGATCTGCAACGGAACACCAATTTCCTTCAGCTTTTCAATAAAGCGATAGCTGTGACTGGGAACAACATTCCAGTCGTTGAATGCATGTGCCATCAGTACCGCGGCCCGGAATGGCTCCATATAATTCATCAGGTCCCTTTTGGCCCAGAACTCATTGTAATCACCGGTGACGCGGTCGAGTCCCTCTGCCATCTCCCTGTCCCTCACCACACTGTCACAGTAATCACAGTTGTCAGGGTTTGAGAAGATGAAATCATAAAGCACATCGGCATCTTCTCCCAGGTAACCGCCCGGGCTTCTTACCAGTCCGTTGGAACGGTAGTAGTGGTAGTATGAGTTGTTCGGAGCCACAGGGATAATGGCTTCCAGCCCTTCAACGCCGGTAGTGGCGGCTGCAAACGGTATGGTGCCATTGTATGATGTACCTATCATTCCCACCTTTCCGGTGGTCCAGTATGCTTTGACTTCTTCATTCCCGTCAGGAGTGGTGTATCCTTTTGCACGGCCGTTCAGCCAGTCAATTACAGCCTTGGGTGCCAGTGCCTCGATGCGTGTGCCTATGGTGGGGCATCCCTGTGAGAGACCTGTACCGGGGGCTGACGAATGGACCACGATAAATCCGTATGGCAACCATGCCTTTACCTGCGAGTTTGAAATGACGGGCCGTTCACCCCTCCGTTCAATCTGGGGAGGAATTGCATGTGGCTTCGGCTGCGTATTGAGCTCCTGTCTCACATCCCAGAAATACTCGGGATTATTCCCGGCTGTACCGGCAAAATAGGGGCTTGACTCATACACAACCGGCAGTTTGAGTCCTTCGGTCTCTGTCTGCTTCGGGCGGGTGACATCGACATGCATCCTGTCAGGCCGGCCGTCGCCGTCAGTATCAAACTCCGTCTCCACCCACAGGTCCTCGCGGATCCAGTTATTCGGATCCTCAAAGGTTTTTATCTTCTGTGCTTCGCCGTTGACAATAACCGGAACGGTTGTAACGGTCTGATTTTGCGTCTGTATAACGGCATTACCGGATGATGGTGCATTTATCTTTACATCACTCTTCTGAGCTGCTTCTGACTGAGATACAGTTTCAGCCTTCCTGGCCTTCTTCTGTGCAAACAGTTCGGCATGGCCGCTGAAAATCAGCGCCATTACAAATAAAACAAGTGTAATTTTTTTCATGCGATCAGTATACAGGTAAAATATGACATACGAACAAATTTAACTTAAAAGCCCATACGTAC
>SBFZ01000219.1 GCA_006227095.1 Bacteroidota bacterium
GGAGTGCTCAGGGAAAATGATTTTGTGTTTGTCCCTTCAGTGGATGAGATCTATCCTGAACCGGACACACGCCGTTTCGACTTCGGCAACCTCGAAAGGGTGATGGAGGGGGTCCACAGGCCAGGTCACTTCAACGGGGTGGCCCAGGTGGTCTCAAGACTCTTTGACATCATCAGGCCTTCATGCGCATTCTTCGGGCAGAAGGACTTCCAGCAGCTGACCATTATCAGGGAACTGGCAAGGCGTCATTACCCTGATACGGAGATCATCGCATGCCCCATAGTACGCGAAGATGACGGACTTGCGATGAGCAGCCGCAACCGGAGACTGCCGGCGCCTCACCGTGAGCGTGCCGGCGAAATATTCAGGACCCTTGTTGCCGCAGCAGCCATGATCACTGATTACGAAATACGGGAGATAAAGGAATTTGTGGCTGACCGGATAAATATGATTCCTGACTTCAGGCTCGAATACTTTGAGATTGTTGAGGAAACCACGCTGACACCCTTGCGCTCACGCATTGAAATGTCTCCCGGAAGGAAATATTTCGGGTGCATCGCACTGTGGGCCGGCGACGTCAGACTGATAGACAATATTGAAGTCGGGTTGTGATGAAAAAAAGGTTGCTTATCTTTGCACCCGTAAAGTGAATACTCAATAAATATAATGACGATAGAAGTACTTAAATCAAAAATACATAATGTCACCGTCACAGGTGCTGATCTTAACTATGTGGGGAGTGTAACCATCGATGAAGACCTGATGGATGCATCCGGGATTGTGGAAAATGAAAAGGTCCATGTACTCAACAGGAATAATGGCGAGAGACTCGTGACCTATGTCATCAAGGGGCTCAGGGGCTCAGGCGAGATATGCCTCAACGGCCCGGCGGCACGAAAAATGGCGGTGGGTGACGTGGTAATCATCATGGCCTTCGCGCAGCTTACCCCCGAAGAGGCAAAAACATTTGAACCGATAATCATTTTCCCCGATACAGCCACCAATAAAATCATCTGACAATTGAAGACGGGCATTAAGCAGTCAATCAAAGCCGTACTGTTTCTCTCACTGGCAGCCCTGTTTCTCTGGCTCTCGTTCCGCGGCATTGAATTCAGCAAGCTGTGGACAATATTGCGCCAGGCAAACTACCTGTGGCTGATTCCTGCAATTATATTCTCCCTTCTGAGCTTCCTGATAAGGGCAAGGCGGTGGACACTTCTCATTGAGCCGCTGGGACACACTCCCGGTATCACCAATACCTATCATGCAGTTGTTACCGGTTATTTTGCAAACATGATCTTCCCCAGGCTCGGCGAAGTCTCCAAATGTGCAGCCCTGTCAAGGAAGGAAAATATACCATTCGACAGGCTGGTGGGAACGATGCTGGTGGAACGCACAATAGACATACTGACTGTCCTGGTGATACTCGGAGCTACACTTGTAGCAGGGACCACTGCCACGGGAAGCTTTCTTTCGGAAAATGTTATAATGCCGGCTGAAGAGAAGATCTCCTCATCACTGGGATCGGCCACCTTTATTACTGTAATTGTGATTCTGCTGGCCGTTATGGCAGTGGTGATGTTCTTCCTGCTCAGGGAGAGGCTCTCTTCCAGGCCCCTGTTCAAAAAGATGTATTCCTTTTCTGATGGTCTTTTTACCGGGCTTAAGTCAATCTTCAGGCTTCGCCGGAAATGGGAGTTCCTGTTTCTGACAGTTTTGCTCTGGATTGCATATTTCTTCATGTCATACTTCCCGCTGCTCTGTCTTGAATCTACTTCACACCTCGGCGTAGGTGCCACGATGTTCATACTGGTCATCGGCAGCTTCGGCATGGCCGCACCGGTGCAGAGCGGACTGGGAGCATATCACTGGATAATCTCACGCGGGATGCTGGTGGCCTATGCCATCCCGCTTGAGGAGGGTCTTGCATATGCCACCCTCGAGCATGAGTCACAGATGATTCTCATTGCCATTGCAGGCGCCATTTCACTTTTCGCACTCTTTGGTACCAAAGGCGGGAAAGTGCTTTCATCAGTTGTGACTGAGAACAAGGTCTGATAGCTTTTCTTTTAGTAAATTTGGCTGTTGCATATTCCTTTTTCCCATGGCGAAGAACAAATCTGTCTATGTGTGCCAGAATTGCGGCGCAGAGTCACCCAAATGGATAGGCCACTGTCCGGCATGTCACGAGTGGAACAGCTACCGCGAAGAGATAGTCACTGCAGCACCTGCCTCAGCCCTGAGCCGTGAGGCTGTCAGGCGGAAGCCGGAGCTGCTCTCGGGCATCGAGGCCAACGAAAACGACCGGATAACATCCGGCATCGGAGAGGTGGACCGGATCCTCGGGGGAGGAATGGTGAAGGGATCACTGATTCTCATGGGAGGTGAACCGGGCATAGGGAAATCAACCCTCGCCCTTCAGATAGCCCTTGCAACACCTGACCGGACAGTTCTCTATGTCTCCGGTGAGGAGAGCGAAGGGCAGGTAAAACTCAGGGCCGGACGCCTTGCGGGAAAGAATGACAGGTGCTTCATCTACAATGAGACTGAGCCCGAAAGCGTTCTGACACAGGCAGGTGCCATCAAACCCGGGTTGCTGGTTATCGATTCCATCCAGACGCTCAGCTCATCGATGCTCGAATCCTCTGCCGGCTCCGTCACACAGGTGCGCGAGTGTGCCGCCATGATGCTTCGCTATGCAAAAGAGTCAGGAGTACCGGTTATCCTAATTGGTCACATTACCAAGGACGGAACACTGGCAGGCCCCAAGGTACTCGAGCATATTGTTGATGTCGTGCTTCAGTTTGAAGG
>SBFZ01000352.1 GCA_006227095.1 Bacteroidota bacterium
GATGCCTCATTGTTGAAAACTGTTTTGCCGAGCACATGTTCCACCGTGCCGGCTATATCATTAAACCCGATTTGTTCATTGAGGAATGCTGCCACGGCCTCTTCGTTGGCGGCATTCAGTGCGCACGGCATGTTGCCTCCGGCTTTCAGTGCGGCCCGTGCCAGGGCGAGGCAGCGGAACCGGACGGTATCCGGTTCGCCAAAGGTGAGTGAGCCAATGTCTGCCAGTGACGGACGGGGGAGTTCTGTAACCACCCTCTCGGGCCAGGTAAGGGCATAGATAATCGGCAGCCGCATGTCAGGAACGCCCAGTTGTGCCTTTACCGACCCGTCAGTGAACTGCACCATTGAGTGGATTATTGACTGAGGATGGATCAAAACGTCAATCTGATCAGCAGGAGTGCCGAAGAGCCAGTGTGCTTCTATCACCTCAAGCCCCTTGTTCATGAGGGTGGCTGAATCAATGGTTATCTTTGAGCCCATGGTCCAGTTCGGATGACGCAATGCTTCCAGCGGGGTAACCCTCGCCAGTCGCTCCGCTGCCATATCACGGAAGGGTCCTCCGGAAGCAGTAAGAATGATTTTTTCAACTGATTTGCCGGGTTCACCGTTAAGGCACTGCATGACTGCCGAGTGTTCGGAGTCTACCGGAAGCAGCCTGGACCCGGTAACAGCTGCCATGCTGGTTATCAGATCACCGGCAACCACCAGCGTTTCCTTGTTGGCAAGGGCCACCTCCCTGCCGGCAGCAACGGCTGCAGCCGTAGGCCGCAGGCCGGCAAAACCAACCATGGCTGCAACCACGGTATCTATGCCGTCTGAAGATGCAACCTCCTCAACAGCTTTCTGGCCTGCCATCACCTCTATTCCCAGACCGGCAAGACCATCCCTGACAACCGGATAAAAGGCTTCATTGCCAATGACAACCAGTTCCGGACGGCAGATTTTTGCCTGGGTCATGAGCAAGCCGGCATTGCTTCCCGCAGTAAGTGCCCTGACGGTAAAAAGTTCCGGGTAACGGGCAACAATACCCAGTGCCTGGGTGCCTATCGATCCTGTAGAGCCAATGATTGCCAGTCGTTTATGCATCTGTAACCCTCCTGTCAGAAGAATACGTACTGTGCCGGATCAAGCGGCTCCCCGTTAAACCATAATTCAAAATGAAGATGCGGACCTGAAGTATAAAGCTCACCCGAGTCACCGACGATGGAGATAGCTTCGCCTGCCCATACCCTGTCACCCATCTCCTTCAGCAGCCTGGCGTTGTGCTTGTAAACCGATACCAGGTTGTTGGCGTGCTGTATCATAATCACAAAACCGGTCTCCATGGTCCATCCCGTCATGATCACAGTCCCCTCAAGAGTGGAAGAGACAACAGCCTTGGGCTGTGTGACAATGTCAATGGCATAATGGCGTGTGCGAGGATCATAGTTGCTGGAGATAATCCCCTTTACCGGGGGAAAGAAGTGTATGTTGGCAAGGTTTGAGATCTCTCCCGCGGAGGTCCCCGACGAGGATGAAGACGCCTGGAGACTGTACTTCTCCTCCTGCTCAACACGGGCCCTGAAAAGGGAATCTTCGGCTGACCTGTTAAAGACAATATTGCTGTAGTCACGGGTGCTGTCGCGGAGTGTTACGCTCTCTATCGGCTGCCTTCCGGAGATGACGTCATTGAGGTCACGGAAATACTTGTCCCTGATCTCAAGCTCATGCTCAAGAGAATCAAGCATTATTGCATTCATCAGTATATTGCGCCGCATCTCCACATCGGGGTAACCGGGGATGAACTCCCTCAGGCTGGTAAACGCTATCAGAGATGTATTGGCAGCGAGTGTGGCCACCAGCAGCAATGCCGCTGCCATGAGGGCATTGGCCTTCGAGAGGCGTATCCGCCACAGCTCCTCAAAGGTGGTGTCATTGAATACAGCCAGCCGGAACCTGTCGCTCCACTTGCCCTTACGTTTTTCGTTCTTTGCCATCTTAAGATCTGACCGAAGGCACAAAGATAGCAATGATGTTGGAAATAAGGCAATAGGCACCAGGCAATAGGCAGAAGTGTTGACAATGCGTCAAGTAACTGGGTGATAAACTGACAATTTCACTATTGCCGACTGCCTGCTGCCTGATCAACTTTCACGCTGGTCTACCACCCGATGCCGTAATCCTCGCCGTGGTTGCTTGATCCTCCCCAGAAGGTACCATGGGCCCTGTCAAAAGCTATCGCATTCACAGGCCCGGATGTCCTTTCCTGGAAGGAGAGCCTGTACCCCATACCCGCAAGTTCCTTCCTGATCCACGGGGGCATGCTGTTGTTCAGCACCAGTCCGCCGGCTACCTTTTCATGTTCACCGAAACTGGAGTACATCTGCAATGTTTTGAATGATGGTGCTTCGCAGGCTTCCTGTACTGTCATCCCGAATTCCACCACATTAAGGAAGAACTGGAGCAGGAGCTGATCCTGCTCATCACCTCCCTGCTTGGCAAAGGAGAGGAGCGGTTTGCCATCCTTCATCGCGAGGGTAGGTGTAAGTGTCACCCGCGGCCTCTTGCCAGGTTCCACCACGTTGAACGGGTTCTCCTTTTCATCAAGGACAAAACTCTGCATGCGCTGGCTCATCCCGATGCCGGTGTTTCCTGCAATGCATGCCGGAACCCATCCTCCGCTGGGAGTCACGGAGACAACCCAGCCCTCCCTGTCGGCCGCCTCAATTGAAGTGGTGCCGGACTGAAACGTCCCCAGGAAGCGCTCATACTGTTCCGGGTCATCAGCCGGATAAATGTTCCGTGCCTCTGCCTGCCATGAGTT
>SBFZ01000190.1 GCA_006227095.1 Bacteroidota bacterium
ATCCTACAACGCAGCCCTGGTGTGTACAGATAGCGGACAGGGCTACGAAAGTATCTCCTCCGGTATTGATTATGATTATCCCACTCTTTACAACATAGCCGCCAGCTGAGGCAAGCGCAGCGAACTCGGTACTTGTAATGTCAATTGTCAACGGTCCGGAGTTGTTATTGCCACCCGGATTACCGCCACCGGGATCATCCTGTGTTTCACAGGAGGTAAGCAGCGCAGGGGCTACTAACAGTACGGTACCTCCTGAAAGGAAAGCCTTAAGTATGTCTCTTCTGTTCATCTTGTTTGGTGTTAATTGTTCCTAGTAAATGGCAATCGCTGAAAATGAAAAGTATCCAACTGTTTTCTATATCACCTCCCTGACCCGGCTTCAATGGGGTAAACTTTTAACAGTAAAGTTTTTATAATAACAAACAGTGACCATGGGAAGTTCAATTCATGTCATACCGCTATTAAATTTCACCGCAATTCTTCATTTTTAAAAAAAGTATTATTTTTGCAGTCACAATTGCGGGAATAGCTCAGTTGGTAGAGCACGACCTTGCCAAGGTCGGGGCCGCGAGTTCGAGTCTCGTTTCCCGCTCAGAAAAAGATGGTGTCTCAGGATATGGGACACCTTTTTCTTTTGGAGCGACCTCCGGAGCTTTCTCCGGTTATGATGATTATTGATACCGGATTATTATGTGCACTCTCCCCATGAGTCACTCCTGTTTACACGAAACGCCCTTTACGGGCGTCTCTCATGTGGTGCCGGCAGACCTTCTCAGGGTGCCGGTATATAATTATGTAAGCAGCTATTTTACCGGGCCCCATTCAATAAGAACGCCGTCACGGAAATAGAGATATGATCTGGAGTAAATCCATTCCTCATCAACGCTGGTGTCAACGTACATCCGGTTGATCTGTTTGGGTTTACCCCAGCTGTCGCGGGCCATTTCCGAAGTGATACCCTTCCACACCTTGTGCTGGTAAAGCTTCAGTCCCAGATCAGCTCCATACTTTTCAGACAATGCCTGGTACCGTTCAGTTGGCACCTGCCTGTATTGTTCATCGCCGGGGACTTGTACCTGTGCTGCATCCTGAACAGGTGCCTCCAAAGGCTGCTGTAATGCTTCCTCCTGTACCGGTTGCAGTTCCTCCTGTCCGGCTGAAACCACGGGCAAGGCCGCGGTCAGCCTGTCTGATTTTACATATCCTTTGATTTCACCGAGCTGTATCAGGGTAAACAGACTGTCAGCGCTGATTGCCTCAACCACTGTACCGTCAGGTAATATCTGAATCACAGATGTAAGATCATCCTTATCGGAGAAAAGTCTGACAGCTCCTTTTGTGGCCAGTTTCTGAAGATCCTGTGCTGTCAGCATCAAGCCGGCAAACAGGACAAACGTGAAAAGTAATGCCTTTTTCATTTCCCTGGAATTTATTAAGGTGAATGATCAAAAACCGTACCACCGTTATTTCTTCCTGATTATCATCAGTCCGTCCCTGAGAGGAAGGACTATTTTCTCCACCCGGTGGTCGCTGCGTACCTTTTCGTTGAACATTACAACCCCTTTTGTCTGTGGATCTTTGAGGGCATCTTCGTCTTCGATCTTGCCTCCCCAGAGAACGTTGTCAGCTATAATGAATCCTCCCTTCCTTACCTTGTCAAAGACGACATCATAATATTCACAGTACTCCCTCTTGTCGCCGTCAATAAAGACCAGGTCGAAGGTGTAATCCAGTGCCGGGATAATCTCCTGTGCCCTGCCTGTATGCAGCGTCACCCTGTCTGCCACACCTGCAAGGGCGAAGTAGTGGGTGCTCATCTCGTTGAGCTCGTCATTCATCTCAATGGTGTGAAGTTGCCCGCCGGCCTTCAGTCCACGCGCGAGGCAGATGGCTGAATAACCGGTGTAGGTTCCTATTTCCAGGATGCGGGATGGGTGTATCATATGTGAAAGCATCTCCAGGAACTTACCCTGGATATGGCCTGAGACCATATTGGGATTTACCACGTAGAGATGCGTCTGGCGGTAGAGTTCCTCCAGCACTTTATCTTCCGGAGTGCTGTGCTCCCTGATGTATTTATCAAGTTCTTTCTCCATTCTGACGATATATTAAAGTTGAAAGAGATGATTTGTCAAATATTGCGGTTGCCGTTTCTGTCAGCTCATTGGCCGTGACTGCATCTATCTTGCGGAAGGTCTCTTCCATTGAGTCAATCCGGTCAAAGATCAGCAGGCTCTTGCCCAGGCTTAGCATTAGGCTCTCATGATTTTCATAAGCCCGTGCCAGGTAGCCCTTTATCTGGCTCTTTGCACGTGAGAGCTGAAGAGTGCCGAGGGGTTGACGCCTTATCCTGTCCAGTTCAGAGTGGATAAGTGCGATGCTCTTGCCCAGGTTGCGGTTGTCGGTTCCGAAATAAATTGTCACAAGGCCGGTGTCAGTATAGGGATTGTAGACCGACTCCACGTTGTAGGCATATCCTCGCTTTTCGCGAAGAGAGAGGTTTAGGCGGGAATTCATCCCCTGTCCGCCGAGGATATTGTTCAGCATGAACAATCCCATTCGCCTGCGGTCGTGGAGGTCATATGCGATGTTTCCAATGATGCAGTGGTTCTGCCAGGTGTCAGTCTTCTTTTCAGTGCTGACGGGTTTGTAGATATACTCTGATCTTATTCTTTTTGTGTCCCTGCCTGCCGGCACATGGCCGAAATATTTTTCAAACAGGACTGTGATCTGTTTCGGGCTGATGGCGCCTACGGAGCAGAATACCATCTGCGAGGTTGAATAGTTACGGGCAATGA
>SBFZ01000415.1 GCA_006227095.1 Bacteroidota bacterium
TGCTGTTCAATCAGCCTGAACAGGTCAATTGCCCTGTCAAGCGATTCCCTGTCGCCCGTGGCCATATGATATGTGCTGAGAGCATAGATGAAGAAGGCCTGGGAGTAGATCTGTTTCTTTGTCTCCAGCGGTCTGCCATCAGCAGAGAGGCTCCAGTATGTTCCTCCGTGCCTTTCATCAAAGAAATGGCTGAAGATATAGTCACGTGCCCTGGTGGCCATTTCAAGCCATACCGGATCATTGAGTTTCAGGTAGGCCGCCGAAAAGCTCCATAATATCCGGGCGTTGAGTATACCACCCTTCGGAGCATCATGAATGATATTCCCACGACCGTCGATCTGACCGTAAAAGCCTCCCTTTTCCGTATCAGGCATCCGTTTTATCCACCAAGGCAGGATGTTGCGGGTTAGTTCCTCCCTGGCTGCACTCTTCATTTCTGTGAGGAGTCCTGCAGAGTCATTATGATTTTGATTGATCATATCGGTCAATTACATGTCTGACAAGTACCTTCACGCCTGCCGTTTTATGACCAGGTGAACCGCATGGAAGGCTGAGGCAACAAGTCTCTTATCTATTTGCCTGACAGGAATTCCCTGTTGCGGTCAATTATCGAATTCACTGTTTTCACTGATTCCGCAGAGCGAAACCGGTCAGCCGGGGTATTCATGCAGTAATCAATAAGGCGATCAAGGCTGGATACAGCCACATGCATCCGTGTGTCAGACGATGCATAGTAGATATAAACCGTACCATCGTCATCGGCTATCCATCCATTGGAGAAGAGCACGTTGGACACGTCCCCGATCCGTTCCTCCTCCACGGGAGCCATGAAATATCCTCCCGGCTCGGCTATCACCCGTGCAGGATCATCAAGCGCTGTCATATACAGGTAAAGAACATAACGGAGTCCTGCAGCGCATCCTCTCACCCCGTGGGCAAGGTGAAGCCAGCCGGAGGGTGTCTTTATGGGATGCGGCCCCTCGCCGTTCTTCAGCTCCTTGATGGTATGGTAGTGCCTGTGGTTGATTATCTTTTCATCACCGGGCTCTATCACCGCGCGGGTGATATCCTTCACCAGCGCCCATCCTATTCCGCCGCCGCTGCCGGCATCGATGAAGCCGTCCTGCGGGCGGGTGTAGAGTGCATACATGCCGTTTACAAATTCCGGGTGCAGCACCACATTGCGCTGCTGGCTGGCGGAGACCAGGTCAGGAAGCCGTTCCCATGTCACCAGGTCATGGGTGCGGGCAATGCCGGCAGCGGCGACGGCGGATGACAGGTCCCCTGGAGCAGCCTGCGGGTCCTTCCTCTCACTGCAGAAGACACCATATATCCACCCGTCCTCATGCCGTGTCAGCCGCATGTCATAGACGTTGATATCAGGGTCATCAGTCTCCGGCATGGTGACCGGATGATCCCAAAAACGGAAGTTGTCAATGCCGTTGGGACTCTCGGCAATGGCAAAGAACGATTTCCTGTCGTAGCCTTCAACCCTTGCTGCCAGCAGGTATCTGTCGCCATACTTCATCGCCCCGGCATTGAATGCCGCGTTGATTCCGAAGCGCTCCATCAGATGCGGATTGGTGGCCGGGTTGAGATCATACCTCCATGCCAGTGGTGTGTGGGCCCCGGTAAGGACAGGGTATTCACACCGGTCAAAGATGCCGTTACCTGCTCCGGTCTTTTTGTTGCGGCGGGTAAGGAGTGCCTCGTGTTCCTCCGTAAGCCTGGCCAGACACTGTTTGAAATTATCCATTCCTTTTTGTTGATTATTCCTGTTTATAGATACCCAGTTCCGTCACATCTGACTGGAAGAGAGTCTCCTGTAGATTGTAGAATGCGATGAAATCCTGCTCACTGACATGGCCCGGCCATGGAGCATAGAAGTGCCCGGGCTTGTTGTGGGCATTGCGCCATACCAGGGCATAGGAGATGCGGTGATCCCTTATCGCCGGCCAGAATGCTTCAGTCCACCATGTTGAGTCAGGAATGCCCTCATACCCTGCCTCGGTCAGTGCCGCAAGCTTTCCGTGCTGTTTTGCGGCTTCGGTGACTATCCCAAGGACCCTGTTCACATTACCGGTAAATGACTGGTTTCCGGCATCAGGCATCTGGTAGTAATCGAATCCGAGAATGTCAACATAATCGTCACCCGGGTAACGCTCAAGGTACTGTTCCATATTTTCGATGTCTCCTCCGCTTGAGTAGGCGAAGAGCAGGTTGTGCAGGTTCTTCTCTCCGCAAAGGTAATCGAATGTGAATCTCCATAATGCCACAAAATCTTCAGTGGTACATAGTTTCTGTCCCCACCAGAACCAGCTCCCGGTGTGTTCATGCCAGGGCCTGAATATCACCGGTATTGCAACGCCATTCTCATCTACCAGTGATGCAAGGAATTCAGACAGGTTGTCAAGCCATGCCATAAACTCCTGGTTCTTTTCACCGCCAGGCAGTACAGAAGCCACTGCCCTGTCTGAGGATACATCCCATGAGTTGCCTCCGGTAAGAAGGTTATCAACATGCCAGCTGAAGGTGATGACGCCGCCACGTTTCCATATCTGATCAACAAAGGTTTTCATGTCTGCAAAGGGAACCGAGTCAAGATTGACTGCCGCACGGTGCTCGATGTCCCCGAGGTCCATCCCGTAGACGGCCGGGTAGTCACCCGTGACCCGCTTAACGTCAGATTCGCCTCCGGGGTATATCCAGCCTATGCCGTAGGAGAGATCATCCTGGTGGCCGAACATTATTCCTTCGCCGGCAGCGTGCTTCAGTCCTGCCAGCATATTGACCGTC
>SBFZ01000416.1 GCA_006227095.1 Bacteroidota bacterium
ATGTACAGATCAGGTTCAAACAAAAAGTAATTACTCCATTTCCCATCCTTTTCCCCGAAACTTTGAGGAGTACCGGTGTCAACAGGCCAGTAATTGCAGTGAACCTGTGGTTCAATATATAACCTGTTTTTGAGGAGAGGAATATGGTATCCGAGATGCCATGTGGTATATAGTTTAAAACCGTTACCAACTGTCTTCATTTCTTCATCCAGGTAGGTTTTTAACAACGGCAGTATTTCTGCTGAGGCAAATACCCCCTTCCATAAAAAGCGCTGGTAAGTGATGCCTATCCCCGTTTCCCTGAGTCTGCCGGTGTAGAATTCAGTCTCGTCAAGAAAATGAGGATCCCACATTTGGATGCCCATCGGGGCGAACAGTTTCCAGGTAGCAGCCTTTACACCGATGATGTCCCTGGGTGAAAGTTTATAGTTGAAATGAATCTCATAGTGGAGAGTATTCGTCTCTTCCGCACCGAAGTTCATAAATGACAGGTAGGTGGTGCTTACCGAGTACCTGTGGCCGGTAAGAGATCTCACGTCACCGCTTCCCGAAGTCTGCACAGGCTCCTGGCCAAATAGCTGTGCCAACGAAAGGCAAAGTAACAATGTCACTGTAAATTCTTTAGTTTTCATATCACTGTCTTTAAGTTGAACAATTAATCAACACAAAACTACAGTGCCATGACAGCCTGATTCATTGACTTAAGTTAAGAAACAGGGTAGTTACGGTTATTTTGCTTTGATAATCCGTTTGCGGATCCGGCTCAATGATTCAGGTGTAATTCCAAGAAAACTGGCAATCTGATGCTGAGGAACCCTTTGCAATAAGTCGGGCCTGGTTTTAATCAGATTCAGATAGCGCTCTTCGGGTGAAGTCATTTTGAATTCTGCCAAAGTATCCTGGAATTTAGCCATAATAGCATCTCCCAGGGCGCGGTTCAATGATTCAACCTGTGGAAACTTCTGATAGATCTCTGTCTCCAGCTGGGGAGTACCAACTCCCGCAATTACATCTTCGAGGCATTCAATATAATACTCCGAAGCAGCGTTCTTCCCGTACGCTGAGGGTACCACAGCCTGTTCTTCAGTATAGAATTCAGTTGTCTTTTCCTCGCCATCTTTCAGATAGAAGTCCCTGACGCACCCTTTGATAATGAAATAGCATTCATTGGAGGTCTTTCCTTCCTCAAGAAGCATTGTCCCTTTCCTGAAGCGCTTTATAAAATCGATTTTCCCGAGTTCTTCTTCCAGCTCCTTTGTGACGTGGATGTACTTTGAAAGATAATCATAGATTTCCTTTTCCATTACAGAATCCTGTTACATCCATTATTTTTTTGCCCTCTTCCTAAGCACATTGTACGCGCACAGGTAGCCTCCGGCGATGGCACCTGAGAAGCCTCCCCCGGTTTTTCCCCATGCCGAGGCAAAGTGCAGGTTCTCAAGGGGACTGAATGAGTCCAGCACCGTCCTCCCCGGGTTCTGGGCAAAACCGTATACAGCTCCGCCCGGGTTAAGGGTATATCGCTTTACTGTATGTGGCGTGCCAACCTCGCTGTAGCCTACGGCATCCTCAAAACCGGGTATCAGCTTACCCAGTCTTTCAATGAATGTCTTTGCCACATACTCCTTCTTCCGGTCATATTCCTCGCGGCTGAGGTTCTCCCAGTCACTGAGGTAATCAATACAGCATACCGCCCCTACACTCTTATCCCCGGAAGCCATTCCTGAATCAATCTGTCCGTAATCAACGAAGGTGAAGCTGCGCCTGGAGAAGTCGTCATGGTTATTGGCTGAGATGTCAGCCTGGGACCTCACCGACGTGTCATAGATGAATGTTGAATAATAATTGTGTCCGAGTTCCTTAAGCGGCCTTTTAAAGCCGAAATATACCGTGAGCAATGAAGCCCCGGTGTTCAGCCCGGTGCAATCCTCCCTGAGCTGTTCACCGTATTCATGCGGCAGGAGGTCTGCCAGGGCAGGTATGGCGCTGTTAACCACTATCTCATCGGCTGTGGCTTCGATAGGATTATGTGCCGGTTTATTTCTTCTCCTGCATGACACCCCCGTTGCCCTGGAGCCGTTTACTTTCACCTGCGTCACGAGGTGGTTCAGCAGCACCTCTCCCCCATGGCTGATAATATATGCTGCCAGGTGATCAGAGAGTCTCTGGGAGCCTCCCTTGATGAAACTTGCCCCGTTGGTGTAATAGCTGCCCTCGGCGATTGTGTAGTATGCAAGCGAAAGTGAGTAAGGATCATCATGGAAGTATCCGAGGTTGCCGAGCAGGATGAGTTTCAGGTCTTCATTGCTGATTATTGAGTCGAGGAAGTCTCCGACACTTGTATCAGGATCACCACCTGCTGCCGGCTTTTTTCTGGGATTGAGCAGTTGCTCAAAATACCTTTCTATTCCCTCCTTCTCCATTGGAAACATTTCTGTCAGCCTGGCTGCAGCCTGCTGCGGGTCATGCGGAATCGTCACCGCAAGGTCACCCCTTATGAACCTGTAGAATTCGGGAACAGGGATGAATTCAACATTACCGGTTACTTCAAGTTCGCCAAAGATCCTGTTTTTCACGTCGCGACTGCCGGGGCCATCCATCTCGTGGAGCCCCACCTCGAGGGTATACTCTCCTCGTCGGAATGTGGTGGCACATCCTCCGGGACGGCTGTGCTGCTCAATAACCAGCACCTTCATCCCCTCGCGTGCCAGTTTAGCACCTGCTGTAAGACCACCGAGACCGGCTCCTATAACTATAACATCATATCTCATCTTTTACTCGGGTAAATCATT
>SBFZ01000236.1 GCA_006227095.1 Bacteroidota bacterium
GACATCGAACGCATCGAAGTGCTGCGCGGACCCCAGGGGACACTGTTCGGCAGGAATACCATGGGCGGGATAGTCAACATAATAACCACCTCACCCCTGGATTACAGCGGGTCTAACATCAGTCTCACTGCAGGAGCGTACGGTACCTATTCAGTCACGGCCGGTCATTATGACAGGGCAAATGACCGGCTTGCCTGGTCAGCTGCTGTGAACTACCTCCATAACGACGGATTTCATACCAATATCTACTCCGGGAAAAAGGTTGACAACCTGAATTCATGGGGAGGGCGAAACCGGATCATATGGGAACTCACCCCCAGGCTGACGGTTGAGAATATAGCCGGGGCCGAGATCAGCAGGCAGGGCGGATATCCGTATGCCATCTATAACAGTGAGACAGGGACCGCTGAAGAGATAAACTACAACCAGAGGAGCATCTATAACAGGAACATGTTTTCTGATGCACTGCTGCTCAATTACTCGGGCAAGGGATATGACCTGTCGGCCACATCCTCATACCAGTACCTTGATGATATCCAGGGCATTGACCAGGACTTCACTCCTGACTCACTCTACTACGTCAACCAGGTGCAGAGACAGCATATGGTATCACAGGAGGTGATCGCCAGGTCAAAAAGCTCAAAGAAATACCGCTGGCTTTTCGGCGGCTATGCCTTCCTGCAGTCGTTTGACAATGCCGTTGATGTCAATGCCTGGCAGTCGAAAATGAATTACCTGAAGACCTATGATCATACAATCAGTGGCTTCGCAATGTTTCATCAGTCAACCCTGGCAGATTTCCCGGTCAGGGGGCTGACCGTCACTGCAGGGCTGAGGCTCGATACCGAAAGGGATTTTCTCGATTACAGCTATGACAGGACTCTCAACGGCACCTATGCGCTGCTTGCAGACACTGTATACCCTGCCCTGAAATCGCTTGAGATCATTCCCCGCTTTGCACTGACCTACAGGTTCGGAAACCAGAGTATCTATGCGGTGGCAGCCAGGGGTTACAAGACAGGCGGATTCAACTCCACGTTCGAGCGCCCGGAAGACCTCACATTTGAGCCTGAATTCAGCTGGAACTATGAAATTGGCATCAAGACCCCGCTGGTCAGGAACATCCTTTATGCCGACGTGGCTCTGTTCTATATTGACTGGAGGAATCAGCAGATATACCAGACCGTTCCCAGCGGCAGGGGCTCCATGCTGAAAAATGCCGGCCACTCGGTCAGCAAAGGGGCAGAGGTCTCATTCAGGGCCTCACTCAGCAAAGGCTATGAATTCAATCTTGCCTATGGCCTTACCCACGCCACATTCCTGTCACATGTTGTCAACACCGACCTCAACTACAACGGCAACTTCCTCCCCTATGTGCCACGTCATACACTGGCTGTCAATGCCTCAAAGAACTTCACCGTCAGGAACTCAAAGGTTATTGACAATATCAGGCTCAGCCTGCTCTACAGGGGCAACGGAGATATCTTCTGGGATGAGGAGAATGAAAACAGGCAGTCGTACTACGGACTTGCTGACGGCAAGGTCTCATTTGAGAAGGGCTCTTTCAGGCTTGACCTGTGGTGCAAGAACATGTTCAGCACTGACTATACAGCCTTCTATTTTGAAGCATTGGGCAACAGGTATATGCAACCCGGAAAGCCTGCACAGGCCGGTGTAAACCTCTCATTAAAGTTTTAGGCGGTGAAGGAAAACAACTGGACCAAATTTCCGGTACTGTTCAGCCTCTATATTGCGCAGAGCATCCCGATGAGCTTCTTTTCAACGGTGATACCGGTCATCATGAGGCAGGAGAATTATTCACTCGAGTCCATCGGGCTGTTGCAACTGGTCAAACTCCCGTGGATATTCAAATTCCTGTGGGCCCCGCTCATTGACAATGTCTCACGCTCGGCCCGCCGCAACAGGAATACGGTGATCATCTCGGAACTGTTCTATGCCGTGGTAATACTGAGTATAGGCCTCTTTGACCTGCAGGCCGATTTCAGGCTGATTGTGGCGCTAATGATTGTGGCATTCATCGCATCAGCCACCCAGGACATTGCTGTTGATATTTTCGCCATCAGGCTTCTTAAGCCCGCAGAGCGAAGCACTGGCAACAGCATGCAGTCAGCCGGCAGCTTCGTGGGTACACTCTTCGGGACCGGAGTACTGCTCATTGCATATCATTATTTCGGATGGACAAACCTCCTTCTCCTGCTGGCGCTGTTTGTGGTTTTCGCAATAGTTCCGATGCTGGTTTACCGTAACCCGGAGCCGGTGGAATCAGACCAGAAAACCCGGATAACGCTTGCCGAGATCTGGCGCTTCTTTGCCGAGAAGGGTAAGCATAAACGGGTTCTGATCCTGGTGTTTTACTATTCCGGAATAATAGGGATACTGACCATGCTCAAGCCTTTTCTTGTTGATCTCGGGTACAACGTGAAACAGATCGGGGTGATGTCAGGCATCTTCGGTACCTCGGTTGCCACACTCTCAGCCTTCGCAGGCGGATGGATAGTCAGGAAGGCCGGCAGGGTGCTGTCGATGTACCTCTTTCTCTCTGTCAGCCTGGCAGCAGCAATATGGTTCTGGATCATGAGCCTCTCCGTTCCGTCGCTGCCGGTTCTTTACGGCGGTATTGCGCTTCTGTGGGGAGCCTACGGACTCTCAACCGTTGCCATCTATACCACCGCAATGGATATAGTCCGGAAGGGGCGCGAGGGAACCGACTTTACCGTCCAGATAGTCATCACCCACCTGAGCAGCCTGGTCATTGCCGTACTGAGCGGT
>SBFZ01000392.1 GCA_006227095.1 Bacteroidota bacterium
GATGATTCAAGTGAGAAGAGGCTGTATCCTCCAACCTTCAGTGAGGGGAGGATGATTATCACCAGCAGTATTATTCCTATGCCTCCTATCCAGTGGGTGAGGCTGCGCCAGAAGAGCACCGATCTTGACATGCTCTCCACATCAGTCAGAGTTGAAGCTCCCGTGGTGGTATATCCTGATACGCTTTCGAAGAGCATATTGACAAAACCATTCATTTCATGACTGAAAACATACGGAAGGGTCCCTGAGAGCCCCAGGACTATCCAGCCAAGGGTAACGCTCAGGTAACCCTCCCTGGTTGTTACCTTATGGTGGGGATGGTTGCGGACAGGGAAAAACATGAGTGCGCCTGGCAGAACTGCTGTGGCAAATGCCAGCAGAAAGGGTCTGACCGGCTCTGAATAAACAAGAGCCACCGGTATGCAAAGAAGGAAAGAGGCGGCTGAAATCAGAAGAATAAGCCCGATAATCTTGATTACAGATCTGAAATTGATGGTATTCATTCCACCCGGCATAGTTTTGCCGGGGCTGTATAGTCCCGGTTCTGGTGATTCCGGAGCGACTCGAACGCTCGACCCACAGCTTAGAAGGCTGTTGCTCTATCCAACTGAGCTACGGAACCGTGCCACGGCTTTAAAAAAACCGCCGCAAATATAAACAGATTTTTCCGTTTGACAACAGAATAGCTCTGTCCGCGGAACGGAGGCCTGGTGCAAGCACCCTTGCAACACATCTCAGGAAAACCGCAACCGGGTCAGTTCAACTGCTTTCAGGCACTTTTCATCCAGTTTACCAGTCCCTTCTTTTCAATGATGGCTTTCAATTCATCAGGGAGCGGTTCAAATGAAAAATGGCTCTCTCCTATCTTCAGGAACCCACGGTCAAAATCTATTTCCACCTGATCGCCCGGCTTATAGGCCTCCACTGCCTCCCTGTGCACTATCAGGGGAAGCCCCTGGTTAATGGAAGACCTGTAGAAAATCCTGTTGACCGACTTGATAATCACGGCTTTTATGCCAAGATGGGCCAGCCCTACCGAAGGATGTTCACGTGAGCTGCCACAGCCGAAGTTGTCACCGGCAATGATTATGTCACCCGCCCGGGCATTGCTGCTGAATGCCGGATCGAAGTCGCCGAACAGCAACGGCAGGATGGCTGCCGCATCGGAGCTCATCACGCTGTAGGTATGCTTTCCGGCGAACATCTGGTCTGTGTTCAGGTTATCAACATCTGAATAGTTCCATACGTTGCCCTCTCTCCTGTTTTCACCTTCGGCAATGGTATTGGTCTTGCTCTGGGGCGGATTGAATGGGAATACCTCTTCACCCCTGACCACCCTCGGATCAGTGATGACACCGGTAATGGCTGATGAAGCCACCGTGGCAGGAGAGGCCAGATATATCGATGCCTCCTTGTTACCCATCCTTCCCAGGAAATTGCGGTTGGCTGTTGAGATCACCGTATGACCGCTTGCCGGTATACCCTGCCCGGTGCCGAGGCATGGTCCGCAACTGGGACTGAGAATATTTGCCCCGGCCTCAATGAGATCAGTGACAATCCCTTCCCTGATAGCCTGCAGGTATATCTCCCTTGATGCAGGGATTATATGGAGCTGAAATCCGGGCTTAACCCTTGCTCCGCGGAGCACTGAGGCCGCAGTCCTCAGGTCTTCAATCCTTCCATTGGTGCAGGTCCCGATCAGACCCTCATGGACAACGGTACCGGCCACAGAGGCAACTGACCTGATATTGTCAACATGGTGAGGTGCTGCCACCAGGGGAAACACTTTGGAAAGATCTATTGATATGCGGCAGTTGTATTCGGCATTATCGTCAGCCCAGACTCCTTTTGTCTCCAGGCCGATAAACTTCTGCAGCACTTCATCACTCGGGAATACGGCATTTTTTGCCCCCATTTCCGATGCAAGGTTTGCCACCGTCATCCTGTCACTCACGCTGAGGGAGGAAACACCTTCACCATGAAATTCGATTGACATATAGTTGGCACCGTCTGACCCAAGCATACCTATGATCCATAATGACAGATCCTTTGCACTGACACCTGGTTTAAGCCTGCCTGTAAGGTCAATCCGCATCGAAGGGGGAACAAGAAACCATGTCTCTCCCCTCTTCCATATACCTGCTGCCTCGGTCCGGTCAATCCCGGCAGCCAGTGCATTGAAGGCACCGGCAGTACAGGTATGACTGTCAGAACCGACAATTATCATTCCGGGCCGGGCATGATTTGACATCATCTGATGACAGATACCCATCCCCGAATCATAAAATTTCCTGATTCCCTGCGCAGATACTATGTCCCTTATATCCTGGTATTGCGTGGCAAGCTTCGCATCAGCGGGCGGAGCATTGTGATCAAGCACTATTACCATCTGCTCCGGATCGAGAACCCGGTCTCCTCCCATCTTACGGAAGGTCTGAAAAATACTGGAAGTATTGTCATGTGTCAGGATCAGGTCAGGTTTCCTGAAGACAACCGCCCCCTCGGGAGCACCCAGCACCTTTTCAACAAATGTCCTTGGTTTCATTTTCACTCTATTGTTACTGTTATACTTTGCCTAAAAGTCCGCCCTTCATATAAATTTCATATTGAGCATCATAGAACGGATTAATTGAAGTACTTAGTCCGTTGCGTTCATTGACAACCTCCCCTGTGAGAAGATTTACAGAAATGATATCCTGATCCCTCAGGTCAATCTTTTCGAAAGAATCATAAGTCAGGACAGGAAATGCCGCATTGATGGCATTTCGTTCATAAATGGCTCCGAATGA
>SBFZ01000320.1 GCA_006227095.1 Bacteroidota bacterium
CAGGTGGACTGAAATGCGAAAAACACCGGTCAGCTCTGAGCCGGTAATGGCCGGATAGATCTTGGCCGCATTGTCAAGTTTCATCCATTCGCCCGTACCCGAGTCTTCTCTGCGCGTTCGCATTTCACCATCTTCAGTCAGCAAATATAAGAATATATATACCCGGTTGTCAATTGTGTTCCATGGCATCTTATGGCCTGACAGATTTTAAGTTTATTATATTTGTTTTCTCAAAAAAGCCATACTAACTGAAATCCCAATACTATGAAAGAGTATCTCTTAAGGTTCCAGATCATTCTGCTGCTGACAGTTTCAGCCACCGTTGCCGCTCAGAGGCCCGGGCAGGAATACAAACCGGGTTTTATCAAATGGATAGATGACAGTCGCATGCTTATCCGTCTGTATGATGGGGAGCAGAAGCCTGTTGCCGTTAGTGAGGGCAATCTCGTTACAGTGGAATATAACTGCAAGACAGGTAAAACAGTAAAGATCGGCGAATACAGGACCGAGATGCAGCTGTTGACGGAAATTCTGCCTGAAGGTGTGAATCCTTCACCGGATATGGCAGTTTCCTCTGACAGGAAATCAGTTGTCATCACCAGGGATAATGACCTCTGGTACTTTACGGCGGGAAACCGGGAGGGGAAAAAACTTACAGATGACAGTGAAAGGGAGATGAATGCCAGATTTGCCCCGGGTGACAGAAAGCTGGCGTATACAAAGAATAAGGATCTGTATTATTATGACCTGGACTCCGGAGAGGAGACAAGGCTTACATTCGATGCCACCGACAGGATCTACAACGGATGGGCTTCGTGGGTTTATATGGAGGAGATTCTCGGAAGGGGTTCCAGGTATGCTGCATTCTGGTGGTCACCCGATGCCGGGAAGATAGCCTACCTTCAGACTGATGACAACCCGGTTCCGCTATACTATCTCAATGCCCTTGAGACTACTGACGGAACTCACGGAAGAATGGAGATCACCCCCTATCCCAAGCCGGGAGACGCCAATCCAAAGGTCAAAATGGGGGTAGCTGATCTCTCCACTGGCAAAACAACCTGGGTAAAGACCGATGCAGACACTGACCAGTACATAGCATGGCCTTCCTGGACCCCTGACAGCAGGAAGCTGATGGTACAAATACTGAACCGTGACCAGAATGATATGAAGTTCATCCTGGCTGATGTGACAACCGGCGGTTTCACGGAGGTTTACCGTGAGACCAGGCCCACATGGGTTGACTTCTTCGAGGATCTGTACGTCATGAAGGATGGAAGCGGGTTCATCGTAAGGAGTTACCGTGATGACTGGTACAACCTGTATTATTACGGCTGGGACGGCAGCCTGAAGTCAAGGATAACTGATTTCGACTGGAAAGTTACAGAACTTGTCAGGGTTGATGAAGCCAGAAAGGAGGTATACTTCAATGGCACCGGTCCTGATCCGCTGGAGAACCATCTTTACCGTGTCAGGCTTGACGGTACTCAACTGTTGCAGGTTACTTCGGGTGAAGGTTATCATACAGCAACCGTTTCTCCCGGTGGCTCCTGGTTCGTTGATACCTGGAGCAGCCTCGGAGAACCGGGCGGAATAAAGCTTATTGACAGGAAAGGAAAGGCTGTCAGGACAATCTACAGCGAGGAGATCCCTGTTTATGATGCATCTAAACATCAAAAGACCGAGCTGGTAAGGATCAAGACCTCTGACGGTTTGTTTGACATGCCAGCCCTTATAACTTTCCCGGTCAATTTCGATCCGTCCGGGAAATACCCGGTAATATTTACCATCTACGGCGGTCCTGATGCCGGAAGCATAAGGAACAGGTGGCAGGGCCTTCAGCCCAGATGGTACGCCGAGAACGGCATAGTTACCATTAGTGTTGATCATCGCGGGTCAGGAACCTTTGGCAAGAAGGGACTGGACTATATGCACCGTTCACTTGGCAAATGGGAGATATCTGACTATTCAGATGCCGTAAAATGGCTTCGTCAGCAATCGTGGGCCGATGCATCAAGAATGGGTATCACGGGCGGATCGTACGGTGGATATGTTACCTGCATGGCTCTCACCTCCGGTTCCGATTACTGGACACACGGCATAGCTGACTACTCGGTCACTGACTGGCGCCTGTATGACAATGTTTACACTGAGAGGTATATGGATACCCCCGAGGACAATCCTGAAGGGTATGAGAAGGGATCGGTTATCACATACGCCGGCAACCTTAAGGGAAAGCTTCTGATACGCCACGGTGATATGGATGACAATGTCCATATGCAGAACTCCATCTGGCTGATCACTACCCTTCAGGACCTCAACAAACCATTCGAAATGATGATTTACCCTGGTGAGCGTCATGGCTGGGGCGGGCCCAAGAGAGTCTTCATGACCAATGAGGGAAACAGTTTCTGGCTCAGAAATTTCTTTGGCAAATAGGGTACATTTTTTTTATAACAGGTGATGACTAACGGTATTTACAGGAAAAGGCTCGCCGATATGCGAAGCCTGATGAAGCAAAAGAAGCTCGATGCAATAATTATTCCTCCCTCTGATCCTCATCTTGGCGAATATGTGCCAGACCACTGGAGAGTGATAAGGTGGCTTACCGGATTTACAGGCTCGGCCGGAAATGTAGTCATAACGCGCACATTTGCCGGATTATGGACTGACAGCCGCTATTTCATCCAGGCTGAGGAGCAGCTGGAAGGATCCGGGTTTGAACTGGTCAGACTGAAAATACCTCATACGCCGGAGCATATTGACTGGCTTGGCGGCAAGGCACGCAAGGGATGGAAAATAGGGGTTGACGGACGGCTTATCTCAGTCGGAACAATGAGATATCTTGAATCATCCCTGAAGCCGGCCGGCGTAAAGATAGACCTCAGGACTGACCTGGTGACTCCCCTTTGGAAGGACCGTCCCCCTCTGCCCTCAGAGGAGGCCTTTGAACTTGATGTGAAATATTCAGGCCAGGACAGGAGTGAAAAACTTGACCGTGTCAGGAAGGTAATGGCTGGTATGAAGGCCGACTACCAGTTGCTTACCGCTTCTGATGATATCATGTGGCTGCTGAACCTGAGGGGCAATGACGTTAAATTTTGTCCTCTGGTTCTGTCATACGCCGTCGTCAGCCGTGAGCAGGTGATCTTCTTTGCCGATGAGGACAAAATCCCAGGAAAATTGCGGGCATCGCTTGACCGTGACGGAGTGGTATTGCTTCCCTATGATACTGTTTCTTCGGTACTGTCGCATCTTGAAGAAGGATCGGTACTTCTGCTTTCCCCCTCAACAACGCCGGCCAGTCTTTACAGGGCGGTTTCACGAAAGGTAAAGATCATTGAGGATCTCAGCATCCCCACCAGGATGAAGGCCGTTAAGAACGATACCGAGCTGGATAACCTCAGGAAGGTGATGATACAGGACGGTGTGGTGTTGACCCGTTTCTTCCACTGGCTGGAGAAGACCCTGGGACAGGAGGAGATCACCGAGCTTAGTGCTGCTGCAAAGATTGACGGGATGCGGAGTGAACTGGAAGGTTGCACCGGACCGTCGTTCAGTACCATTGCTGCTTTTAATGCCCATGCCGCCCTTCCTCACTATTCTCCTGACCCGTCAACTGATGCCAGGCTTGAGAAGAAGGGGATTTTTCTGCTCGATTCAGGAGGACAGTATTTTGGCGGAACCACTGATACCACCCGTACAGTGGCCCTGGGAAAGGCTGACGCAGGCATGAGAAGCGATTTTACCCTGGCACTCAAGGGGACCATCGGCCTCGCCATGGCCCGTTTCCCCAGGGGAACAAAGGGATACCAGCTTGATATACTTGCCCGTAAGCCGCTGTGGGACAATTATATGAATTACGGACACGGAACCGGTCATGGTGTCGGCAGTTTTCTGAATGTTCATGAGGGGCCTCAGACAATCGGGACCGGAGCCACAGGTGATATGAAAACCAGCATTGAGCCAGGAATGGTTACCTCCGATGAACCGGCATTCTACAGGCCCGGGTTGTATGGCTTCCGGACAGAGAACCTGCTGGTATGCCGTGAAGAAAAGGAGACTGAATATGGCAGCTTCCTCGGGTTCGAGACGGTGACACTCTGCCACATTGACCCTGAATTGATTGATGTCAGTCTCCTTGATGAAAGTGAGCTTGAATGGCTGAACGGATACCACAGCAGGGTATATGAGTCTTTGCATGAACACCTGGAGCCGGAACTGCGCGACTGGCTCAGGAAAAAGACCAGGCCGCTGGCATGAGGCGGCCGAAATGCCGGGAAACATTTTCCAGGTGGTAACAGACCGGAGAATTATATCAGTCGGAAAACCATCTCAGAATAATAATCGAAACAACCGAATCAATCTTAAATCAGTCAAAACCATGTTAAGAACAACCCTGATTTCCATTGCGTTTGCAGCCCTGATTATTTCAGGTTGCTCACAGAGGACGATGACCCTTGAGGAGCGTCTTGCCTCCCTCCCCGCTGATACCATTTTCAGGATCGAGTCTGATACCACATTCTCTGAAGCCTGGGAGATCAGGCTGCGGCAGCCTGTTGATCACAGGAATCCTGACGGTGAGCAGTTCACACAGCAGGTCTTTCTTTACTATGCCGGGGCTGACAGGCCGGTAGTTGTTGAGACAGAGGGATATGGCGCCAGGGGTGGAAGGAATGAGCTTGCCTCGGTTCTGAATGCCAATTTTATCAGGATTGAGCACCGTTACTTTGAAGAGTCGAGGCCCGATTCTGCCGGGTGGGAATATCTTACCACATGGCAGGCGGCCACGGATCATCACCGGATAATTGAGCTCTTCAAACCTGTCTTCAGCGGGAAATGGGCAACCACCGGCATAAGCAAGGGTGGACAGACGGTTATGTTCCACCGGTATTATTATCCTGATGACGTTGATGTGAGCGTCCCTTACGTGGCTCCGCTCAATTTTGGCCCTGAGGATGAAAGGATGTACCCGTTCCTCGAAAACGTCGGAACCCCGGAGTGCCGTGAAAGGGTCTTCAGCTTCCAGAAGCTGGTGCTTGAAAAGTTTGATGTGCTGTACCCGATGTTTCTTGACATGGCAGGGAAGCGGGAGTGGACTTTCAACAGGGTTGGAGGGCCTGAGATTGCCTTTGAGATGACCGTGCTTGAATATGAATTTGCCTTCTGGCAGTGGGGAATGATACCATGTGACTCGATACCGCTGGAGGGAACGGATGATCAGATTTTCAGACATTTCGTAGCGACGGGGGACCCGAGTTATTTCGCTGACCAGGGACTGCCCCGTTATGAGCCATTCTTCTACCAGGCCATGACCGAGATAGGTTATTACGGCTATGACTTTGACAAGTTTGGCAGCCTGATCAGGTATGCTCACAACACTGACAAACCGGAGTTCCTGTTTTCGGCCCCCCAGGGAGAAACCTACGTCTATGACTATGAATTCGGTCATAAGGTGGATGAGTTCATTAAAAAGGATGCAGAAAATTTTATATTCCTGTATGGCGAATATGACCCCTGGTCTGCAACAGCCGCTGATCCGGGTGACAATGAGAAATGCCTCAAGATAGTCAGGGAAGGGGGATCTCACCGGACCAGGATTAAAAACCTGCCTGACGGGCAGCGGGAGTTGGTCCTTGACAGGCTGGGCGAATGGATGGATTCCCCTGTTGCAAGGTGAGCGAAAAATTTAGTTTATTGACTCAGCATGTAACTTCCAATTATTCAAATTAATTTGGAAATGTTAAAAATATTTAAATACCTTTGTGTCAGCTGCCTTGATGATCCACGGTAAAATTGTATCCGTGGTTATGTTCCAGTCAGTTATTTAATTCTTTATTAACAGTTTAATTAATTTTCAGATGAACATTTTTGTAGCCAAGCTGAGTTCTGTAACTAAAGCAGAAGACCTTCAGGAACTTTTCAGCAAATTTGGGGAGGTTATCTCCGCAAAAGTCATTATGGACCGTGAGACCGGCTTTTCAAAGCGTTATGGTTTCGTTGAGATGGCAGATGACCGTGCCGGTTATGAAGCTATCGAAAAGCTAAACAACTCAGAGCTCGATGGCAGTCAGATTATTGTAAAGAAATCTGAGCCTAAGGCAGAGAAGAAGCCATTCAGGCCCCGTCGTGACTTCCGCGACAGGGACCGTGAACCGAAATACTAGGAATTTAACCAGAAGAGGCTGCCCGGAACCGGCGGCCTTTCTTTTTATAAAAACGAAGGAGGCCGGAACCCGGCCTCTTATCATATTATTATTTGTAATTCAGTACCGGTTCCCATCCTCTCAGTGCCAGCAGGATAAAGAATCCGATGACATATGCGGCTGCTATCCACCATCCGCTCTTCAGCCAGCGGGCAACGGACCTGCCTTCGGGGAACTTGTTCGTGATGGCAACACCTGCTGATGACCCGAACCAGATCATTGAGCCGCCGAATCCTACGGCATAGGCCAGCATTCCCCAGTCATAGCCTCCCTGCTCGAGTGCCAGTTTTGTCAGAGGTATATTGTCAAATACCGAAGAGACGAATCCCAGTACCAGGCTGGTTTCCCAGGATGCAGCTGGAAGGGTTTCCACCGGCATCATTGAAGCTGAGAATACCAGGGATAAAAGAAATATGGTCCCTTTCAGTGAATTTTTAAGCTCGCCCCATGGAGTGGAGGTAAAGAGTGCCCCGAGGAGAATGCCGATCCATACTCCGGCAGCAGGGAAGTCGAGAAGGATATTGGTGGAGATGGCTCCGATCAGTATAATTGCCACAACGATTATCTTCCGGTAGTTGATTTTGATTCCCGGTGTGGCATCATTCTGTATCGGCTGGTATTTTGTCTGGATTATTGAAAGTGGTATCCCGAAAATCAGCAGTGCCGGAATTACTGCGAAGTAGGCATGCAATACATTCACAGCGGGAACCCCGTCAATCCACATGAGGGTTGTGGTTGTATCTCCGATGACACTTCCTGCACCCCCGGCGTTGCTGGAGGCAACTATTGCCGCCACGTAGCCTATATGTACCCGTCCCCTGAATACTACCAGGGCAATGGTTCCGCCGATAAGGGCTGCAGCGATGTTGTCAAGGAACGAGGAAAGCACCGTTATCATCACCAGCAGGGAGAAGGCGCCGGGCCAACCGCTGCTGAGGTAATTCGGAAGCAGGTCGGGGATACGGGATTCCTCGAAGTGCTTTGAAAGGACTGCAAATCCAAACAGCAACCCCATCAGGTTGAGGAGAGTCCTCCCTTCTTCACCCAGGTGATGAATAAGGAGGAAAGGTTCAGCCGGGTCACTGAAAACCAGCTTGTAGATAATGATCAGGGTCATGCCCGTCAGGGCCACCCACATGGTATGTCTGTGGAAGAGTGCTACTCCCACGAGAGTAAGCGCAAAGAGCACGAACTCAAAGTTCTGAACCAGAAACATGTTAAGGGAGATTAAGGTTGGTGTATCTGTACCTGTAAATAGGATTAGAGAATGCAAATATAAAGGGCTTCACCCTTCGATGAAGCCCTTTGAATGAATATTTTTTTCAACCTCAGTGAATAATCTGTGCCTGAAGCCAATAGGCTCCTGCACCAGCCAGGTAACCTGCCAGGGCGAGAAGTGAGATCTTCTTCATATACCATATGAAGTCAATTCTCTCGAGGCCCATGGCAGCAACGCCTGCCGCCGACCCGATGATGAGCATGCTTCCGCCCGTTCCTGCGCAGTAGGCAAGGAACTCCCAGAAGAGGCCATCCTGTACGAAGAAACCTGCGTATGCCGGATCAGCGGCCATCCGGAGCATGTCAGGGGTAACCACCTCATACATCCCCATTGCCCCTGCCACAAGCGGCACATTGTCAACCACTGCCGAGATGGCACCAATGGCAAGGTTGATGAGGTATATGTCACCCAGTTTCTCATCGAGCCATCCTGCAAGCAGGCTGAGATGCCCGGCACTCTGAAGTGCAGCAACTGCGGAAAGAATCCCGAGGAAGAAGAAAATAGTCGGGGTATCAACCT
>SBFZ01000181.1 GCA_006227095.1 Bacteroidota bacterium
CCAGTCGAATGATCTGAACATATGAGCGATGCTGTCGGGTGAATAGCCCATGGCATACATCGCGCCCACAATACTGCCCATGCTCACCCCGGTGATATAGTCAGGTCTCAGTCCGGCTTCTTCCATGGCCTTAATAACCCCTATATGAGCCAGTCCCTTGGCTCCGCCGCCGCTGAGTGCAAGCCCCAGTGCGGGTCTTGATCGGGTGTTCACGGTTGTCTGGGCATTCAGGGGTTGCATTGCAAGGATCAACACTGCCAGTGCCGGCAGGATGCCTGATGCCGCAAACGCTTTTCTTATCATATACCTGGTACTTTTTCCGATCATTGACCCTGACAGATGAAAATAATACTTTTGATCACATTTTACAGCAATTTATCCATAATATGTAACTTGGCGACATGATCAGTCGGGAAAAAAGCGGGATGAACTGGTTTCCCACATCGAGGAAGGAGATGGACGCTCTCGGGTGGGAGAGGGCTGATGTCATTCTCTTTTCGGGTGATGCCTACATTGATCACCCTTCGTTCGGGGCCGCGGTAATTGCAAGGGTTCTGGAGTCTGAAGGGATGAAGGTAGCCGTTGTTCCGCAGCCCAACTGGAGGGATGATCTGCGCGACTTCACCAAGCTGGGGGAGCCCCGTTTTTTCTTTGCCGTTACTGCAGGAAACATGGACTCCATGGTCAACCATTATACTGCAGCCCGCAGGCTGAGATCCGATGATGCCTATACTCCCGGCGGTGCTGCCGGCTTCAGGCCTGATTATGCAACAATAGTCTACACCCGGGCGCTTAAAGGGCTTTTTCCTTCTTTACCTGTACTCATAGGGGGGATAGAGGCCTCCATGAGGCGACTGATGCATTATGATTACTGGAAGGACAAGCTTGAGCCGTCCATTCTGGTTTCCAGCGGAGCAGACATGCTTGTCTACGGGATGGCGGAGAGGGTGGTAGCAGGACTGGCCCGAAGGCTGAAGGCCGGGGAGAACCTGAAGGATATCAGGGATATGCCCCAGTCGGCGTACCTGGTACCTGCAGGGGTTCCGATTCCGCCTTATCCCGGTGCCAGGGACAGGGCCCTGCGACCATGTCATGAGGCAGTCGCATCCAGGAAAGCCTACGCTGAAAACTTTGTCCTGTTTGAGAAGACGAGCAACAGCATGAACCCCGTCAGGCTGACTGAGCAGTGCGGTGATGTGACGGTGGTGGTCAACCCTGCACTTCCGCCTGCAACAGAAGCCGAGACAGATGCCGTATATGATCTCCCGTTCAACTATGCACCTCACCCGAGGTATGACAAAAAGGGTCCTATCCCGGCATGGGAGATGATAAAATTCTCGGTCAACATTCATCGTGGTTGTTTTGGCGGGTGCAGTTTCTGTGCCATCGCTGCTCATCAGGGCAAGTTCATCAGCAGCCGCTCGGAGGCATCAGTCATGAGGGAGGTGGAGAAGATCAGCAGGATGGATGGTTTCAAAGGTTATCTCAGTGACCTGGGCGGACCTTCTGCCAATATGTACCGCATGGCAGGGAGGGACAGGGAGAGATGCATGAAGTGCGGACGTGCTTCATGTATATGGCCTTCTGTATGTGACAATCTGGATACGTCGCACAGGGATCTCACCTCACTCTATCGCAGGGTAAACTCACTTCCCTATATCAAAAAAGCCTTTGTGGGAAGCGGGGTGAGGTATGACCTGCTGATGAAGGAATACAACCGGAATGCAGGAAAGGATGAGGAACAATACCTCCGCGAACTTATCGTGAACCACACCAGCGGGAGGCTTAAGGTGGCTCCTGAACATACCGATGAGGATGTACTGTACCTCATGAGAAAAAGCTCTTTCAGGCACTTCAGGAAGCTGAGGGAGAAGTTTCTTGCCATAATAAAATCTGCCGGACTGAAATATGAGCTGGTACCTTATTTTATCTCGGCTCACCCGGGTACCGACAACAGGAAGATGGAGGCGCTGGCCAGGGAGCTCTCTGACCTGGGAATGCATCCCGAACAGGTGCAGGATTTTACCCCTACACCCATGACCCTGGCCACAGCCATGTTCTATCTGGGGTTTGATCCCTACACGGGGAAGAAGGTCTATGTGGAGAGGGATATTGCCGGGAAGAGGAAGCAGAAGGGGTATTTCTTCAGGAAGTAGGCAGCCGGCAGTCGGCAGTTGGCAGTACCAGTAGGCGGCAGGCAGCCGGCAGTCGGCAGTTGGCAGTACCAGTAGGCGGCAGGGAGTCGGCCGTACCAGTTGGCAGTCGGAATTGCTGCTTTGACTGCCGGGTGCAGACTGGCGACTGCAGACTAAAAAAGAAGGCCGGTTCTGCCGGCCTCTTTTTTCTATTCGTACTCCTTCAGTATCGCCTTCACATCATCGGGGGCGACCCTTCCGTAGGTTTTCTCCCCGACCAGCACAACGGGTGCCAGTCCGCATGCCCCCACACAGCGAAGGCTTGACAGTGAGAACTTTCCGTCAGCGGTTGTCTGCCCTACCTGGATGGAGAGTTCCTTTCTGAACTCGTCAAGGACCTTTTCGGCGCCTCTGACATAACAGGCAGTACCCATGCATATGCTGATCGGGTGTTTGCCCTTGGGAGTCATGGTGAAGAATGAATAAAAGGTCACCACGCCGTACACCTGTGCAGTTGAGATATTGAGTTTTGCGGCAATGGCTTCCTGTACTTCTGCCGGCAGGTACCCGAAGTGTTCCTGTGTCCTGTGAAGGACATTAATCAGTTCCAGCGGTTCGTTATCGAAAGAATCGCAGATTTCATGGATCTTATCAAGATCTTCCTGTCTCAGTTCTATCTTTATACTTGACATTTCTCTGAATTTTAAAGTTAATTACCGCGGTATCACTGTTTGACGATGATCTTCGCTTTCCTGTCAAAATAGTGGGTATGCAGCAGGTGGTGAGCCTTTTCGCTGTTGGGTTCGCCCAGGAACTCGGTGTAAAGCTGGAGCACATACTGGTTTTCGTGTGACAGTCTTATGGGTTTGTTCCTGTCTTCGTCGTATATAGCCATTGCCCTTGCCTTAAGTACAGATGAGTCACCGTGATGGAGCGGCTGGCCGCCACCGCCGATGCATCCGCCAGGGCAGGCCATTACTTCAATTGCATGGAATTTTGAGCGACCGGCTTTCACCTCATCAAGCAGCTTGCGTGCATTGCCGAGGCCGTGAGCTATACCGATGCTGAGAGGGAAACCGTCGAAGTCGATGGTTGCCTGGCGCACACCCTCCATACCTCTGAGTTCAGTGAATTCGAGGCGGCTGAGTTTTTTGCCAGTGTATAGTTCATAGGCAGTGCGCACGGCTGCTTCAATCACCCCTCCGGTGTTTCCGAAGATGACACCGGCGCCTGTTGATTCGCCAAGTGGTCTGTCAAAGTCAGAATCAGGAAGGTTTGCAAAGTCGATGTTTGCCTGGCGGATAAAGTGTGCCAGCTCACGTGTAGATATTGAAAAGTCTACATCCGGGTTACCGTCAACGGCGAACTCGGGTCTCTGGCTTTCATATTTCTTGGCGAGGCAGGGCATTATTGATACAACCACCATATCCTTGCGGTTGACATTGATCTTGTCAGCAAAGTATGTCTTGGCGATAGCGCCGAACATCTGTTGCGGTGACTTGGCCGTTGAAGGTACATCCTTCAGGTCAGGGTAGTTATGTTCGAAGAAGTTGACCCAGCCCGGGCAGCATGATGTCAGTATCGGTATATTGGCATTTTTGTCGCCGTTCAGGAATTTCTTCAGTCTTGTGAGGAACTCTGTGCCCTCCTCCATTATGGTGAGGTCGGCAGCAAAGTCGGTGTCAAATACATAGTCAAAGCCGAGTTCCCTCAGGGCAGATACGAGTTTGCCCGTGACCAGGGTTCCGGGTTTCATTCCGAACTCTTCACCCAGGGCTGCGCGTACTGCAGGAGCTGTCTGCACCACAACCGTTTTGGCCGGGTCAACTATGGCGCGAAGTACTTCGCGGGTATGGTCAACCTCTGTCAGGGCGCCGGTGGGGCAAACTGCCACGCACTGACCGCAATAGGTACAGGGTGAATACTCCAGGTTCTGCTCGAAGGCGGGAGCCACGGCAGCCATGAAGCCCCTGTTGAATGCCGAGAGGGCACCCACCGTCTGTACGTCGTTGCACATCATCTCGCATCGGCGGCACATGATGCACTTGTCAAGGTCACGGATAATGGAGGGAGAAGTGTCCTTCCTGTAGGTCGACATTTCTGCAATCTCCTGTCCTGGAATTTCCCTTATACCCAGCCTGTTGGCCATATCCTGCAGTTCGCAGGTCCCCGATTTGGGGCAGATGAGGCAATCCTTCGGGTGGTCGGAGAGGATGAACTCCATCACCGTCCTGCGGGCATTCATGACCCTTGGGGTGTGGGTGCGTATGACGGCTCCGTCATCACACTTCGTAATGCAGGCAGGGGAGAGGTTCCTGCGTCCGTGTACTTCCACAACGCAGATCCTGCAACCTCCGGGCTTGTTCTCAATGTTCAGGTCATCAAGCCTCATGTGGCACAGGGTGGGTATGTCAATCCCCATTTTCCTTGCTGCATCGAGGATGGTTGTTCCCTTCTCGACTTCAACCTGTTTGTTGTCTATGGTAAGTTTTATTGTTTCCATCGTATTTCCTGCTGGTCTTTAGTTGATAAGCACTGCGCCAAATTTGCATTTATCGAAGCAGGCTCCGCATTTGATGCATTTCTCCTGGTCAATGAAATGCGGACCCTTTCGTTCACCGGTGATGGCGTTGACCGGGCACCCTCTTGCGCAGGCAGTACAGCCAACGCACTTGTCAACCTCAATGGTGTATCTCATCAGGTCACGGCATGAGCCGGCCGGACACCTCTTGTCGGTGACATGGGCCACGTATTCATTCCAGAAATTGTTCATGGTTGATAGCACCGGGTTTGGAGACGACTGGCCGAGGCCGCAGAGTGATGTGTCCTTGATTACATTGCTCATGTTCTTCAGCCGGTCGAGGTCTGCCATTGTTCCGTTACCCTTGGTGATATGGGTAAGAAGCTCATGCAGCCTTTTGTTGCCTATACGGCATGGGGCACATTTTCCGCATGACTCTTCAACCGTGAATTCAAGGAAGTACTTTGCTATTGAAACCATACAGTCATCTTCATCCATGACAATCATCCCTCCGGAGCCCATCATGGAACCCACAGCCAGGAGGTTATCAAAGTCTATAGGTGTATCAAGATGCTCTTCGGTAAGACATCCGCCGGAAGGGCCTCCGGTCTGTACGGCCTTGAACTTCTTGCCGTTCTTGATGCCGCCGCCGATCTCAAAGATGATCTCGCGCAGGGTGGTTCCCATGGGTACTTCTATGAGGCCCACGTTGTTTATCTTGCCTGCAAGGGCGAATACCTTTGTCCCCTTTGATTTTTCGGTGCCGATCGAGGAGAACCACTCCCAACCCTTGTTGATGATGACCGGTACGCTGGCGAAGGTCTCGACGTTATTGACGTTTGTCGGTTTACCCAGGAAACCGCTTTCAGCCGGGAAGGGGGGTTTGTTTGTAGGTTCACCGCGCATCCCCTCCATTGAATGGATGAGGGCAGTCTCCTCGCCGCAGACGAAGGCACCGGCACCATAGCGCAGGTCAATGTCGAAGCTGAAGTCGCTTCCGAAGATATTGTTTCCAAGGAGTCCGTACTCACGGGCCTGCCTGATTGCTATCTTCAGACGGTCAATAGCCAGGGGATACTCTGCCCTGATGTATATAAGGCCTTTGGATGCTCCGATAGCGAAGCCGCATATTGCCATTGCCTCTAGGACAGAGTGCGGGTCACCTTCAAGTACGGAGCGGTCCATGAATGCTCCGGGGTCACCCTCATCGGCATTACAGACTACGTATTTCTGATCAGCCTTGTTCCTTGAGGCTATTTCCCATTTCAGCCCGGCAGGGAATCCTGCGCCACCGCGTCCGCGAAGGCCTGATTTCTTCATGGTATCAATCACATCAGCCGGAGAGAGTTCACTTAAGCACTTTCCAAGTGCTGCATATCCCTCACGTGCGATGTATTCATCAATGTTCTCAGGGTTAATGAAACCGCAGTTGCGCAGGGCTATGCGGATCTGTTTCCTGTAGAACCCCATGTGCTTTGAATCGGTGATGTGCTCCCTGGTCTTGGGATCAACGTAAAGGAGCCTCTGTACCGGTCTTCCCTTTATGACATGCTCAGCAACTATTACCGCAGCATCCTCCGGTTTGACCTGCACATAAAAGGTGTTGTCAGGCATTACCTTGACAACGGGTCCCTTCTCGCAGAAGCCGAAACAGCCGGTCATGATAACCTGGACCTCATTGCCGAGACCCTTTTCTTCGAGTTCCCTCTTCAGACTCTCTCCGATGAGACTGCTTTCCGAGGCGCGACAGCCGGTTCCGCCACAGACAAGAAGGTGCATTCTGAATTTTGACATTATTATTTTCCTCCCTGTAATTAGTCTATTTTCTCATAGTTCACCGGTATGATTCCGTCAACCAGTTCCCCGTTCTTGATGTATTTCTCAATGATATCATCGGCTTTTTTTCTGTCGACAAAGCCGTAAACCACAGGTTCCTGGCCCGGAAGCTGAACCTCTACCGTAGGTTCGGCATAACAGTAACCCATGCATCCTGTCTGGGTGACCACGGCACCGATGCCCCTCTTGTCAAGCTCCTCAACGAAGAAATCCATTATCGGCTTTGCACCGGATGCGATACCACAGGTAGCCATGGCAACCTTTACCTGAACCAGGCCCTCGGGGTTGTCGCCCCTGACCCTCAGCTCAAGCTTTTCCTTTGCTTCCTCACGGATCCTCTTCAAGTCTGCAAGTGATTTAAGTTTTTCCATTTCAAATGTTTTTATTCTGAATTGTTTGTGTCTTCGGATTGATCGGCAAACTTACCCCCAATAAGTTACTAAATACCTAATATTTGTCATATGCCGGTTGAAAATTTCTGACTTCAGCTACGTTTTCGTTTATGATTTCCCTCAAAGGGCTTACTATTGACAGGTCAGTGATTGCATCCCCGCCAAGTTCTGAACATATCGCGTCGGTGGATATATTCCATTCCTTTCCCTCACACCTGTGTGTGTATATAATATTGATGCCGGGGTTGGAGATGATCAGCAGGGCAATGGTTCCGCTGACGTCACCCAGGGGAGGTCTGTCAACATGGCTGTACCTGAAGGTAGCTGTTACGGTGGTGCCACGGCCCGGTTCTGATTCAATGGTCATCCGGCCGCCGGAGAGGGATGCATTCATCTGCAGCAGCGGAAGGCCCAGGCCCACCCTCCTGGTTTTCCTTGAGGTAAAGAAAGGGTCAGTGGCTTTTCTGCAGCTTTCCTGGTCCATCCCCTTGCCGTTGTCTGCAACAACAAGGGTAAGCATGTCAGCAGCAACCGACTCGCCAAGTGAGATCCTGATTTCGTCAGCGCCTGCCCTGATGGAGTTCTGGGCAATGTCAAGAATATGGAGGGCTATCTCCTTCATCCTTCGTGTGGTATTATGCGTCTTCCCCCTTCCCCGCGCAGAGCCATCGCCAGCTCGCTGAAGGAGGGGTTTTCAAGCAGGTAATCGGTAGAGCGTCTGCCTATATGCTCCGGAATATGGGCATCTGAGTTCCGAATCACCGGGTAAAGCATTTCACCGGCATCGCTGACAACTTCCACGGCGTCTATGCAGAGGTCATCAGGGATAAAGCCAAGCTGTCCCAGGATACCCATTCCCGGCCGGTCAATGTGTGCGGGTATGAAAAGAGCACCATGCCTGTGGGCGGCTGATTCCACCTCATCAATAGTGGCATTGAGTGCGGCAGGAAGAAAGTATGGTATCTCCCTGATGATCTGTTCATTCCTGTCAATTATCACCTGGTCTCCGAATATTCCCGGGTTGTTGGGAATATACCGGCAGTGGCTGTCGATCCACTCCTGGAATGAGCGGGTTGAAGCCTCATCAGGCAGGATGAC
>SBFZ01000138.1 GCA_006227095.1 Bacteroidota bacterium
AGCTCGGCAAACTCATCTCTCAGCTGTCCAACAGATACATTTTCAAGCATATCAGACATAATTTCAAAACTCTGCCTGACTTTTCTGCGTACAACGAGATTGCCAATGCTTTTATGCTGGAGTATGATGGTATTGATATTCATTTCTGTTTTTAACGGGACTGCCCGTTAAATGGAATCAACAATCAGGCCATTTCCAGGGTTCAGAAGGTGAACCCCATGCTTACATATCCCTTTATGCTTTTATAGAGCACTTGCCTGTCATAGAATCCATGCATGATTCCAATGCGTATCGGGCCGGCAATGGTCATGTATCCTGCCCCGACGCCATATCCGCCCATTATGGTGAAGCCATACTCACGGTCCGGCTCGGTGAGGGCAAACAGGTTGAAGTCAAGCATAAGGTGCAGGTCAGGGAAAAGCTCTATATCCGTGCCGAAGCGTACACCGCCGATATTCCTGACTGTGATCTGGTTGGGATGGAAGCCAATTGCCGGGATGGAACGATCGGTTACAGCGTCGAGTCCTCCCAGAAGCCAGAAATCATTTCCTGATGTAACCGAGTCCGTTCCGGTGGTAACGAGGAAATCGCCACCCAGACTTACAGTAAGTCTTTCGGTACTTGAACTGTAGGTTTTAAACCAGGCCCTGGCTACATAGTTGCGGTCAAAGGTGAAGGGAGAGTCCTGGTCATCCGGATCGTAGACAGACCTGACTGATCCCTTTCTTTCGGCTGCCCTCAGCAGTTTTGAAGTTGAGAGGTAGATCCCGGAAGTGACTCCCCTGTCGGGAAAATGCTTTTTGTCAAGGGTATTGGCCTGGTAGCTGTAACTTAACCTGAAGTAATCATATGAAAGCCTTCTGATGCTGGTTGCGGTAACATAGTCAGGCGTCAGGTGCATGTTTTCAAGAGAAGCTGAAAATGTCATAAGGTGGTTAAGGCTCAGTCGTTTGCTCAGTGATACGGCAGTGATGTAATTCTGACTTATCATCGGTCCGGTCTCATTCCTGAGTTTGATAAGCGGCAGGCGGGTATAGTCTGAGAAGAACGAGCCCTCAATCCCGAATTTCTGGCTCTTGTCAATGAATTGCATGCCACTCAGTCTTACCCTGTAAAACTGGCCGATATAGGTGTCAATGTTGATTACTGACCCGTGGGTCAGAAGGTCTTTTGCGGAGAAGCTGATCACTGCGCCGGTGCTGAGTGTCGGGTCATAATGGAGTGAGCCGTACAGCATGGCCCTGGGACGTTCAATGCATTCAATCTCGAGGGTCAGCCTGCCACCTTCAGGGATGATCCTGTACTTTACCTTTTCAAACCAGTTTTTCCCATAGAGGAGTTCAATCCTCTCTTCAATCATATGCCTGTCTACATTTTCACCGGGCATGATATCAAGAACTCCGATTATCTGATCCTCGCTGATCAGCCTGTTTCCTTTGACTCTTATACTGTCAAACCTGTAGTACTGAACTTCAGGAAGTGGTATGACCGGTTCCTGAGGTCCGAAAGAGTCCAGTGAGTCAGCCAGTTTCCGGAATACATCCTTGTATCTGAGAGCCTCAATGTATCCCTTTTCAATGATTGAGTCGACATCATGAAATGAAAGGGTGCTTACGTCTTTTAACGGTGGCTCAATCATGATATCGGTCTGACGTTTCTGTTCCTCGTAGTCGGCGAGGCTGGTGAGAAATCCTATCTGTTTCAGGATTCCGTATGCTGATTCGAGATCCTTTTCCTGGTAGCCTCTGAAACTTACATATGAGCCTATTACAATATCTGCTCCCATCTCGCGCAGCTCTGTGGCTGCGTAGTTTCGAACCACACCTCCGTCAACCAGGACTGAAGTATCGGTTCTGACCGGGGTGAAGACGGAAGGGATTGCGATGCTGGCCCTGATGGCATCGGGAAGGTATCCGCCCCGGAATACCACTCTCTGGCTGGTTACCACATCCGTTGCCAGGCAGAGAAAGGGTATCGGAAGTTTTGAGAAATCAGTAATCATTGCTGCCGGCCAGAAGTAATGATTCAACCCGCTTTCGATCTGCTGACCGCTTATGAGTCCGGATGGGATTTTTATTGCATTCCTGGTGATAGGCAATGCCAGAAGGCTATTGTGAAAATATCTTTTTTCCAGAAATATTATCTTGTTTTCAGGTATCCTGTCAGACATTGCAGGTTCCCAGTCGAATGATCTGAACATATGAGCGATGCTGTCGGGTGAATAGCCCATGGCATACATCGCGCCCACAATACTGCCCATGCTCACCCCGCTGATATAGTCAGGTTTCAGTCCGGCTTCCTCCATGACCTTTATAACCCCTATATGGGCCAGTCCCTTGGCGCCGCCGCCGCTCAGTGCAAGCCCCAGTGCGGGTCTTGACCGGGTGTTCACGGTTGTCTGGGCATTCAGCGGTTGCAATGCAAGGATCAACACAGCCATTGCCGGCAGGATGCCTGATGCCGCAAACACTTTTCTTGTCATATGCCTGGTCCTTTTTCCGGTCATTGGCCCTGACAGATGAAGATAATACTTTTGATCACATTTTACAGCAATTTATCCATAATATGTAACTTGGCGACATGATCAGGCGTGAAAAAAACGGGACGAACTGGTTTCCCACATCGAGGAAGGAGATGGACGCTCTGGGGTGGGAGAGAGCTGATGTCATTCTGTTTTCGGGTGATGCCTACATTGATCACCCTTCGTTCGGGGCTGCTGTAATTGCAAGGGTTCTGGAGTCTGAAGGGATGAAGGTAGCCGTTGTTCCGCAGC
>SBFZ01000092.1 GCA_006227095.1 Bacteroidota bacterium
TACAGCTCTGACAATCACTGCCTGAGCTACATGGCAAGGATGGGAGGATGGTCGATTCTTGATTATGCAATACGGTTTGCCGAAAAGCCCTATGACTGGATACAGCTTGGGTATGCATCCTACCTTGCCCCTTACGCCCTTATGAACACCGGGACTCCGGATTCTGATTACGGTTACTGGTTTCCGGGTGCTGAGAAGGATGGTGCGATGGGATGGGCATTCATGGAGTCAAAGCACGGACGGGCATGGATAAGAAAGGATATTGACCGTGGTGCCTGGTTCTATGATGGCGAGGCTGACCTCGGCAACGGGGCCATCTTCAGGACAGCACAGACTGTAATGACCGATGATCCGCTATTCGGCTGGTTTGCCTACGGCGGAACGGTGAAGAGGGATGGCCGCTATTTCCTGGTTGAACCGCGTGACGGCGTCAGGGCACGTTTTTCTGCGGTGACCTCCGGACCGAGGTTCTCCGTTGAGATGGAACGTGACGGCTTTGCCGAAGGCAGGGAGATAAGGATCAGCAGGTCAATGCGCCGGATGAGCTTCGTACTTGAGAACCGGTCGGGTGATGATCATAAGACTGTTCTCAGCCTGACATCCCGGGGGAAAGCGAAAGTGAAGATTGACGGGAAGAGAGTCAGGCAGTCAGAAGATAAGAACGGCACGAAGGTATTTGTGTTGCCTGTCTCGTCCGGGAGCCATGAGGTGAAGATCGCCCTGAAGCACAGGAGGGGATCAGGCATGGCCGGTTACAATGTTTGAAAGTTTTGCCGCCTCTGGCCGGGCCCTGCGCCCGGCCAGAGAACGGCAGGACAGAGAATAAAATCAACAAGGATTGCCGGTGGGTACCGGCTCTAAAGAAGACAAATGAATGAGTTCTGCCGGCCAGGAAGGCCCGGGGAAAAGAAGAGGTTATTATGAAAATAATGAAGTTGAAGGAAGGAAGAGGACTGAAAAACAGGATTCTCACAGGTTTGTTATCTATTCTCCCGCTGATGGGGGCGGCAGCCCTGGTTTCATGCGGGGAGAAGCCAGATGTTGAAGCGAATCTTGTTATTTCATCGGAAGAGGTCTCGGCTGCAGCCGAAGGCGGGGAGTTAACGGTTCAGATAATATCTGATCAGAAGTGGAGCATAACCTCAATAGACCAGCAATGGATTGATGCTTCAATACTGGCAGGAGTCCCGGGGGTGGAGGTGAATGTGAAGTTCAGTTACGAGCCGAACCCCACATCATCTGCCCGTACAGCCCATGTTTCTGTTGTTTCAGGTGCTACAAAAGGTACCATTACTGTTACCCAGCAGGCAGGTTTTGATCCGGCAACAGTTGATGTAAGCAAGATCTATGTCCCACAGGAGATGAGGACAATGGATCTCTTCAAAAGCTCCAGCACCTGGTATTATGGCCGGAGCAAACAATCGGAACACTTCATAGTCTTCTGGGGCAAGGGCTACGATGAGCAGGGCTTCATAACCCCGTCAACATATCCGGATCCCACATACAGGGTTAACATTGATGACCTGCTTGCAAAGGCAGAACAGTTCTGGAGCATGAACGTCAATACACTGAAGTTTCTGACACCGGGCAGTTCAAAGACTGACAATTACAAGATGATGATTTTCCTGCTCTACCAGGCTGACTGGCTTGCCACGGGAGCAGGCTATGACAACACAATAGGTGCACTCTGGGTCAGTCCCTCCACATGCCATCCGGTTGGATCGACGATTGCCCACGAGATCGGGCACAGTTTCCAGTACCAGGTCTACTGTGACAACGGGGGCAACTCAGGCTGGAGATACGGTTTCGGTGGTAACGGAGGGAACGGTTTCTGGGAACAGACAGCACAGTGGCAGGCTTACCAGAGTTATCCTGCCGAGGCATTCAGTTCTTACAACTTCAATGTTTATATCGATAACTGTCACCGCTCGACATTCCATGAATGGCAGCGCTATGCCAGCTATTTCATCCATTATTACTGGGCTGACAAACACGGCATCGACTTCATTGGGAGGCTCTGGAAAGAATCAGGCGCCGATGGTCAGGAGGATCCGGCACAGGCCTATATGAGGATTACGGGTATTACTCTTGAGCAGTACAATGACGAGCAGTTTGATTATGCACGCAGGATGGTGACCTGGGATCTTAATGCTTTGCGTTCTGCAGGCAGCAGCCGCATCGGGGCGCATGAATGCAGCCTGAACCTGGCTGCAGACGGGTACAGGCAGATAGCGCCTGAGGACTGCATTGAGAACCACGGTTATAATGTGATTAAACTCAATGTACCTGCCGCAGGCACAGTTATTACAGCAACCTTCGAAGGAATTGCCGGCGCTCCGGGATACAGGTCAATAAATGCGGCTTCTGCCGGATGGCGGTATGGCTATGTGGCACTGCAGAATGACGGCACGCGGGTGTACAGTGAGATGTTTTCTGCTTCGCCGGGAACCGCTGGATTCACCTGCCCGGCAAACTGCAGCAACCTGTGGTTCGTCGTCAGCGGAGCACCAAAAACATACTGGCAGCACCCCTGGGATGAGAATGAGGCGAATGATGAGCAATGGCCCTACAAGGTTAAATTCTCAGGCACCGGCATCAAGGGCTACAATTAACCTGATAAGCTTCTTAAATGCCGTGTTCTGACTGCCTTATCCGGATATTGTTTTAAATTTATATCTCCTATACCTGAAAGCAATGAAGATTGGAACAAAACTCGCACCGGTACTGGTTGCAGTACTATTGACCCCGGCATTATCGGCGCAGAAG
>SBFZ01000312.1 GCA_006227095.1 Bacteroidota bacterium
TGAGTTGTCGGCAATGAATCCCATCGTGCCTGTATGAAAATGGATCCTGTACCAGCCGCCGGTCAGATGTGGCGGCGTCTGCAGGGGCTGCCATGTGGCACCGTAATCGGTACTCCTGACTATGGCATCATCACCGGCTATGTAGTAAACATTTCCGGCCTCAGTCAGCAGGGGTGCAGCAGTATATTGAAAAGGCTGGCTGACCATTTCCCAGGTGGTTCCCCCGTCATCAGATATTGCAATGCTTCTTACCGTCGTCCCGGAAGGAAGCCTGTGCTCCATTATTGCCAATCCGTTGAGTGCATCACGCCATATCATAGATTCAGCGTATGCCAGGGTATCATAGAAGATCTTTTCCCAGGTGGCTCCTCCGTTGAGGGTCCTGAGTAAAAAGCTTCCCTTGCCGCAATCTTCATTCAGACAGTCATCACTGCCCCTCCCTGAGATAAAACCAGTATTTTCATTGACAAAGTATATGTTCCCCAGGTTAAGATCCGTGCCGGCATCCTGTTCAGTCCAGGTCCTGCCTGAATCTGCGGTATGCATCAGAAAACCATTGTACCCTATCACATACCCCTTTTCGGCAGTCACAAAAAGCATCCTTCTGAGGTTGGCACCCAGGTTGTGCCCGGTGCTTGTTATCTCCCACCCGGGAATTTCCGGAATCATTATCTCACTGTCTCCGTAAGGATCTCTCAGGCAACTGTTCACAGTCAGCATTATCATGGCGGAAAGAGCCACTGCAGAAAGGGTTGTATTCTTAAGAGGTATCTTCATATGCTGATTTTAACGACTGCAATCTGCTTCAAAAATCGTTCCATTTATGCACGATGTAAACCGGATGTCAATCTTTGAAGAACCTCACCTTAACCATATTTTTTTCATGATACCGTCAGGCTGTATCCGGACTCCAACCCGAAATCAGCAGCCGGAAAATCAATCCTGATATTTTAAGAAAACTTTAACAGTGAGTGTGTTGCGCTTATAATTCATTCAATTTCAATAAAAAAAATCAGGCTCCGGCCTGCTGCGATCTCATCTCACCGGAAACCCTCTTGCAAAAGTTATTTCACCCCATATAAATTTGCATTTCGTGTGAAAAAAATAAAAAAACAGGAGGAAATTCTTATGTCACTACTAAGGAAAATGACTGCTGGTTTTTTTATCCTTTCATATGGGATAATAACCACTGGCATTGCAACAGCCGCTGAGAAGGACAGTATCCTTCTCTACACTCCCTTTACCAAGATATCGGTTCCCCCCGGAGAGTCAATTGACTATGCCGTTGATGTGATAAACAACGGCGATGCACTTGAAACACTGGATCTTTCGGTGAGTAACCTTCCGCGAAACTGGAACTATACCCTTAAGGCAGGGGCCTGGAACGTGAAACAGGTAGCCGTCCTTCCCGGCGAGAAAAAGAGTATCTCACTCAGGGTGGAGGTGCCTTTCCAGGTAAACAAGGGCAACTACAGGATCTTCCTGGTGGCAGGTGAAGGCAACTCTCTTCCGTTGACAGTGAACATCTCAGAGCAGGGAACCTACAAGACAGAGTTTACCACCAGGCAGGCAAACATGGAAGGGCACGCAGCCTCAACCTTCAACTACAGCGCAGACCTCAGGAACCGTACTGCCGAGGCTCAGACATATGCACTACAGGGCGAAGTACCGCGGGGCTGGACCATCACCTTCAGGGCGAACGGGAAACAGGTTACCTCGGTGGATGTTGAACCAAACAGCACGGTGAATGTCACCATTGAGGTCAAACCGGCTGAGCAGGTGGAGGAAGGCAACTATGTCCTCCCGGTCAGGGCCGTTTCCGGGTCATCATCAGGTGAACTGAAGCTCGAAGCTGTAATTACCGGAACATACAGGATCGAACTCACCACCCCTGCCGGACTTCTTAGCTACGATATTGTGGCAGGCAGGGAAAAGAAAATTGACCTGGTAGTAAAAAATACCGGTACATCAATTCTTTCAGACGTACAGCTCACCCATGCCGCACCCGTGAACTGGGAGGTCACCTTTGATCCGAAGACGATTGAAACCATACTCGCAGGGAAGGAGGCTACCGTAACTGCTGTTGTAAAGGCCGATAAAAAAGCTATTCCCGGTGACTATATAACCAACCTCGAGGCACGTACGCCGGAGGTATCCTCAAAGGCATCTTTCCGTATGTCTGTCAAAACACCTCTCCTGTGGGGCTGGATAGGAGTCCTTATTATCCTTGCAGGAATCGGCACTATCTGGTTTCTGTTCCGGAAATACGGAAGGAGGTAGCCGTGACCGGGAATATAATTGAACTGACGGGACTGACCCGGAAGTATGGTCAGTTCACAGCGGTTGATAATCTCAGCCTCACCATTGCCAGGGGAGAGATTTTCGGACTGCTTGGTCCGAACGGTGCCGGAAAATCCACCACCATCATGATGATGCTGGGGCTGACTGAACCTGACTCCGGTACTGCAAGGGTATGCGGCCTTGATCCTTCAGCAGATCCCGTGGGTGTAAAAAAAAGAACAGGATACCTTCCCGAAGAGGTCGGATTCTATGATGACATGTCAGGACTGGATAACCTGGTATACACAGCATGCCTGAACGGGCTGTCGGCAAAGGAGGCAAAGGCAAAGGCTGAAAAACTGCTGGAGCGGGTGGGTCTTTCCAGGGAAAAACACAAGAAGACCGGCAAATATTCCAGGGGAATGAGACAGAGGCTGGGCCTGGCCGATGTGCTTATCAAGGATCCTGAGGTGATAATACTTGATGAGCCCACACTGGGAATAGACCCGGCAGGTGTCAGGGAGTTCCTCGATCTTATTGTGGAGCTCAGCCGTGAGCACGGGATAACCGTACTCTTCTCCTCACACCACCTGCACCAGGTTCAGCAGGTGTGTGACAGGGTAGGACTCTTTGTGGGAGGAAAGCTTCTGGCAACAGGTGATGTGCAGAGCCTTGCTTCCCAGCTTTTCGGGAAATCACCCTATTCAGTTGAGGCAGGAATAGATATACCGAAGCAGCATCCGGGAGGAAATACGGGTAATGACCAGAAAAGAAGGGAGATCATGGATGCCCTTCTGGCCCTCAGTGGTGTGAATGACATCATGGAAGAGAATGGCAAAATGCACCTTTCCTGCGAACGAGACCTTACCGGGGAGATTGCCGCTGCCATAATAGGTTGTGGTGCGCGACTGACCTCACTCAGTAAAAGGGAATACGGTCTTGACGATATCTATTACCGCTATTTTGAAGGAGGAGAAAACCATGAATAAAATTGCCATGACACTTACCGGGTACTTCAACCGGAAGAACGAAAGGGTCAGGCATCCCTTCCGTGTGATCATGGAGAAGGAGATGGCTGATCACCTGACCGGATGGAGGTTTATTATCCTGACTGCCATAATGGCTCTCACCTGCCTTGGCTCACTCTATACAGCACTGGCAAACATGGGGCAGGCTGTAAAGCCCAATGACCCTGAAGGAACTTTCTTTTTCCTGAAGCTTTTTACGATCTCAGACGGAACTATGCCCTCATTTGTGGTTTTCATCAGTTTTCTGGGGCCATTGCTGGGTATCGGGCTGGGGTTTGACGCCATCAACTCGGAGCACAACAGGGGAACCCTCAGCAGGATATTGTCCCAGCCTATCCATCGTGACTATATCATCAATGCCAAGTTTGCCGCAGCGCTGGCGGTAATAAGCGCAATGCTGTTTGCCCTTGGCATGCTGGTAATGGGAGCCGGCCTCGTCACACTGGGCATCCCTCCCACCGCAGAAGAGTTTATAAGGATGATCCTCTTCATTCTCCTGAGCATAGTTTACATTGCATTCTGGCTCAACCTTTCGATTCTTTTTTCTGTACTCTTCCGCCAGCCTGCAACTGCAGCTCTTTCGGCTATTGCGGTATGGCTCTTTTTCAGTGTATTCTACCCCCTGATAGTCAACCTGATTACCAAAGGGATGGAGCCATCGCCGGCAGCATCTCCATATCAGCTTGTTGCATTTGAACAGTTCAGGCTCACATTGCTCAGAGTGATGCCAAACCAGCTCTTCAGCGAAGCCACCACAACGCTCCTGATGCCCTCGGTCAGAAGCCTCGGGCCACTGACGATGGAACAGATGATCGGAGCTGTGCCGGGGCCGCTTCCCCTTGGTCAGAGTGTTCTGCTGGTATGGCCGCAGGTAACCGGACTGGCAGCAGGAACGATAGTGAGCTTTGTTATTTCCTACATTCTGTTTATGCGAAGGGAGATAAGGCCCAGGTAATATCAGGCCGGCCAGATGGTAAAATAAAGAAGACTATCCGATTCTTCCGCCAAGACGGGCCAGGTCCTCGAAGAAGCCAGGGTAGGACTTTGCCACAGCTTCTGCCCCGGTAATGGTCACAGGTCCGGCGGCGCCGGCGGCCATCACTGCCGCCATCATGGCTATCCGGTGATCATTATGTGATGAAACCACAGCGCCCTGTACCTGCCCCCCGGTGATGGCCATCTCATCACCGCTGATGCGCACGCCTATCCTCATAGCCTCCAGCACTCCGGCTATAGCCTCCGCCCTGTCACTCTCCTTGTGCCTCAGCCTGCCCACGCCCCTGATCGTGCTCACTCCGTCACAATAAGCCGCCAGCGCCGCCAGCGGAGGAAACAGGTCCGGGGCATCAGTGGCATCAAAAGTGAAAGCCCTGAGGTGCGATGGCGAAGCGGTTATCCTTCCCGGCGACACAGATACGTTTGCACCTGCACTTTCAAGAACGCTCATGACAGCCCTGTCTGCCTGCCGGCTGTCAGGGTTCAGGTTGCCAACAGCCACTCTGCCTGCAGGTTCCCTGTCTACTTTTGAACCTGTACCACCTCCGATGGCACCGGCTGCCAGAAGAAAGGCTGCACCGCTCCAGTCACCTTCAACAGTGAATTCATGAGACCAGTATGACTGCCTGCCAGGAATGATGAAGGTCATGAAATCCCTGTTCTCAATCCTTATTCCGAAATCAGCCAGCAGGTCAAGCGTGAGGCTGATATATGGTCTGCTGGTAAGATTTGCCACATCAATCCGGCTTTCGGTTTCAGCCAGCGGAAGCGCCATAAGCAGTCCCGTAAGAAGCTGTGAGCCTGACGACCCGTCTATCAAAGCACGGCCTCCCTTCAGTTTCCCATTCAGCCTCACCGGCAGAAAGCCATCGTTCGTAGAGGCAGTCACTCCGAGCTGGCCAAGGGCATCTCCTATCATCTTTACAGGCCGGCGTAACAGGGAACCTTTACCGGTCAGCGTAACATCACCTGAAAGCAGGGCGGCAACGGGAGAAAACATCCTCAGCGCCAGCCCTGATTCCCCACAGTCCAGAAAAACCTGTCCTGAAGGCCTCTCCCCTGCCTCAATAATAATCCGGTCATCCTCTGTTTTCACCATTGCACCCAGGGCTCTGGCCATCCCGATGGCAGCAACAGAGTCATTGCAAAAAGAAGGATTTTTTATGACCGTCGTTCCACCGGCAAGTAATCCGGCTGCTATTGCCCTCTGCGTAAGGCTCTTGCTTGGCGGAGCATCAATTTGACCACTGAATATTGCCGGGCTGACAGTTATGTTCATTGAAGCTGCTCTTTTCAGTATTAATCCGTTACTAGCGCTAATTTACTCTTCTTTCATTACTTTCATCTGGTGGGCTATCGATTCCTGGTGGATCGCCTCAAGGATGGTACTGATGAATTCAGGGGTGAGTCCTTTTCTTACACCCTTGTCAACTGCGTTATCCTTGACCTCGCGCCAGCGGGTACTCTGGAGAATTGTAATGTTATGTTCCTTTTTGTACCGGCCAATGGTTTCAGCCACCTGCATCCTGCTCTCAAGAATATCGAGCAGCAGGTTGTCATAGACGTCAATCTGGCTCCGGAGTTCCTCTATTGTCTCAATGAAATCAGGATCATCAGTTGAAGGAGACCTCAGCACCAGGCTTCCCAGTACATTCATAAGCTCCACCGGGGTGATCTGCTGTTTACGGTCGCTCATTGCCGATGGGGGATCAATATGACTCTCAATCATCAGCCCGTCATAGTTCAGATCCATCGCCTTCTGGGAGAGATCTCCTATGAAAGCGCTGTCGCCGCCCATGTGGCTCGGGTCACATATTAGGGGTATGCCGGGGATACGCTGACGGAGCTCAATGGCTATCTGCCACCGGGGCTGATTCCGGAATGAGCTCTTCTCCCACGTTGAGAATCCGCGATGCACGGCAGCAAGCCTGCTGATACCGGCGCGACTGAGACGCTCGATGGCCCCTATCCATAGCTCCAGGTCAGGATTGACCGGGTTTTTGACAAATACCATAACGTCAGCATCCCTGAGCGCCGAGGCTATCTCCTGAAGGGCAAAGGGGTTCACGCTGGTACGGGCACCTATCCAGACTGCATCCACCCCATGCTTAAGTGCTTCATAAACATGTCTTTCCGTAGCAACTTCCACTGCAACCGGAAGGTTATAGGTCTCCCTGACCTGCCTTAGCCATTTGAGTCCTGCTGACCCCACCCCCTCGAACTGGCCAGGTCGTGTGCGGGGTTTCCAGATACCGGCACGGAAAAGATCAACACGACCGGAAGCAGCCAGGGCTGCAGCTGTTGTCATTACCTGCTCTTCGCTTTCTGCGCTGCAGGGCCCGGCAATCACCAGTGGCCGTTTTTTATAGACAGACCATTCATCTATCGGGGAGATCTGCAGCCTTTCCCTTGCAATTGTAAGTTTATCAGAGTTCATTTTATTATCATTGCTTTATTTTAGAATATTCCCTATCTGGTTTGCTGATCTCATCAGCTTCCTGAGTTCCTCTCCGTCTCCGTTCTGAATATGCTGTCTGAAGAGACGCATCTTTTCAATGTAGGTATCTATCACCTCCAGGATCGGGCCTGAGTTTCCTGTGAATATCGGGGCCCATGTCTCGGCATTGCTCTTTGAAAGACGCACCGTACTTTCAAAACCACCGGCGGCAAGAGACATGATATTCCGCGCGTCCTTCTCCTTGTCAAGCACACAGAGTGCCAGGGCAAATGAGGTGATGTGGGATATGTGGGAAACATATGCCACATGAACATCATGCTCACGGGAGTCCATATACTGGATCTTCATGTTGAAGGACTGCAGCAGCGCGGTGACCTTCTCAAGGGCATCCTCGTCACTTTTTTCAGGATCACATATGATTGCAATCCTGTCAGCGAAAAGAGTGTCAAGAGCAGCAGCCGGACCGGAGTGTTCTGTGCCGGCCATGGGATGTGCTGCCACATATCTGCCTCTTGCCGGATGCCTTTCAGCCACCGCGGAAATGTCTGCCTTGGTTGATCCCATATCAGTTACCACTTTGCCCGTTCCGGCTATCATATCAAGAATTCCCGGAAGCAGACGGCAGTTTGCGTCAACCGGGGCACAAAGTATTATGATATCAGATTTCTCCACGGCTTCATCCAGGGGAAGGAACTCATCAGCCAGCCCCCTGTACATGGCAATAGTACAGTGATGAGGATTGGCATCGACACCAATGATCTTCCCGGCAAATCCGTTAAACCTGAGGCCTCGCGCAAGCGATCCTCCTATCAGCCCGAGTCCGGCAATGCAAATGTTTGAAGTCATATTTTTTCCGGTTTGTCTATTGTTGTCCTGAACCTTTGTCCCCCCCTGACCCGCTTCAGGGCTTTTTCAAGCAATTCCTCGTCGGCGCAGAGCGAAATTCTTAAATAGCGGCGGCCATTTTCTCCGAACACAGAGCCTGGGGTGATGAAAAGGTGGCTCCCGTGAAGCAGTTTTTCTGTAAGCTCCTCCGCATCGCTGTAACTGTCAGGAACGCGACCCCAGAGGAACAGTCCTGACTGGCCGGGACTGAAGGTGCATGAAAGCGAATGCATTATCTCAGCTGCCAGTTTACGTCGCCGCAGGTAGGAAGCATTCAGAGCCGTGT
>SBFZ01000048.1 GCA_006227095.1 Bacteroidota bacterium
ACGGCACCACCGTTCCCGTCTCCCCGGTGCTGAAACAAAAGGTACTGCAGGCAATCAGCGATCACCTCTACGAATAAATCAGCCAATCACCATTAAAGACCCTTACCCCTTCGGGAAGTCAAATTCGAATATCTGAAATCGCAAATTATCCCGCTCCCTGACCTCCTTTTCACGGCTGGCGGATCGGGCCCATACGCGCCTCCTGGCGGAACAGACCCTATGCCGTTTTATCCCGGATACTAACTCATCTGGCCTCTTTGCTCGTTTGCTGTTGATCCTGCTTAACCCCTGAACTAACTTTTCTAAAAAATTGAAAGGCCATGAAGTATTCCATGTTGTTTTCAGCAGTGATTACAATTCTTCTCCTCCTCCCGCAGGAAGCCAGATCTCAGAAGGTGAAGGTAAATGTAAAGGAGAAGGTGGTTGAGGAAACTGACAACCGTGCCAACCGGAAGACTGACGAGATCATTGACGCAGGATTTGACAAGGTTGAGGAAGGGATCGGAAACCTGTTTAAGAAAAAAGACAAGAAATCTGCCAGAGAGACTGAAATTGATGGGGAAAAGACTGATCCCCGGAACGATGAACCCGCAAATCGCGGAAACAAAAATTCTGTATCCGGGTCAGAAAGCCAGCAGTTGGCGCTTAAATGGAACAAGTATGATTTTGTACCGGGTGAGAAAATATTATTTGAAGATAATCAGGAGGGCGAGGAGAACGGAGAGTTCCCGTCAAGATGGGATCTGGCCGGAGGTGGCAATGTCGAAAATGCAGCCTTTGGCGATCAGAACGTCATTTATTTTAAGGAGGCAAGCTCCTGTATTGTGCCATTCTTTAAGGAGCCGGAAAAGGATAACCTGCCCAATCTCTTTACCATTGAATTTGATTGCTGGTTTGAACCTGAAGAATACTGCCAGTACCTTGTTGACTTCTGGGACCATAAGAATCAAAGCGAAGGTGTAATCGATATCGATGCTTTGATAATAAATGCAAACCACGCAGGAATTCATGGCCTCGGAGAAGGGTTCTACCCGGGTTTTGAAGAAAAGGGTGAGATTACCAGCGGTTTCTGGAGACATGTTGCCATATCCTTTAACACCAGGGCACTGAAGGTTTATCTTGATGATGCAAGAGTAGTCAATATCCCCAATCTTGGTATTAATCCTGAAGGCCTTACTATATGCTGTGATCACATGAATTCGGCAGGAGCTCAGGGAATTAACCGTTTTGTCAGGAATGTAAGAATCGCGGAGGGAGCCGTAAAGCTTTATGACAAGCTGATCCAGGATGGAAAAATCGTGACAAACGGAATACGGTTCGATGTTAATAAGGCCACTATCAGGCCGGAATCAATGGGTATCATCAATGAGATTGCAAAACTGATGAAGGAACATCCTGAAATTATTATCTCTGTTGAGGGGCATACAGATTCTGACGGTGAAACAACATTTAACCAGTCACTGTCAGAAAGAAGGGCTGAGGCTGTGATGAATGAATTGGTTCGCCTTGGCATTGACGGGACGAGGATGACATCAAAGGGATTCGGAGAATCAGCCCCCATTGATACCAATAATACCCCGGAAGGCAAAGCAAATAACCGGAGAGTAGAGTTTGTGAAAATATGATGTCACTGGCGGCCCATGAGAGGCTATGACGAATGCCGTAACAAATGTGCGAAGCAAGTTTGCGCAGAAGGAATTTAAAACATTATGAAATGAAAGCAAAACCATTCTTCCTTGTAATTCTGGTTGCCATGGCTGCATTCCTGATGAGTGAATGCAGATCAAGGAACAAACCTGGAGGACCAGATCCAGGCGCAGCACCCGGAGCAGAAACAAATCAGACTATGGAAGATGAAACCGATGAATCTTTTTCCGGTGGCAGGGGAAAACCCCTCGGAGTAAAATCAGGCATCATTGAATACGCCTACTCCGGTGACAAAACAGGCAAATCCACCCAATATTTTGACGACTATGGCATGAAAAGCGCTGTCTATGCAGAGATCACCGCCCGCGGGGAAACCAGCAGAGGATGGTCTTTAACCATTGGAGAAGACCAGTATATGTGGGATATCAATTCGAGCCAGGGCATGAAAGCAAAAAATCCGATGGCAAAAATGCTGATGGACACATCAGGAGGTGATATAATGACAATAATGGCAGACATGTACGGCCAAATGGGTATGCATCAAAGCGGGACAGAAATGTTCCAGGGTAAGGAATGCGCTGTATTTAAAGGTGACATTGGTAAAGTTCTTATATGGAAAGGACTTATGATGATGATGGAAATGAAAATGGGCGACATAGTTTCACGCCAGGAAGTCACCTCCATTAAAACCAATCTCCACGTAGACGGCAAGTATTTCCGTGTACCTGATAATATCAACTTTAACGAGATCCCCGGATTCTGAGCCGGCAAGGATGAGCTGAGTTATCAGCCGGTAATTTTCAGATTGGATAACATTTAACCCCTGAAAAAATCAATTATGAAAACCAAATACTTTCTGAACAGATGCATCATGCTATCATGCGTTGTAACAATACTGTCGATCCCTTCCTGCGACTGGTTCAGGGAAGATCCGCTATATATCGGAACCTGGCAAACCACAGATAAGATATATGTAGGAGACATTACCTATAATGCAACCACTACCCTTAAGCTTACAGAGAGCACCTTCGAGGAGGTTTATGTCCTGAAGCGCGACAATTCATCAGTGATTTCCTCACTTCTGGGAATGAAGGGGAACCTTGATGTC
>SBFZ01000417.1 GCA_006227095.1 Bacteroidota bacterium
TCCGGTGAGGCATAGTCAACAATGTACTCGGAAAGTGTAAGAATGGCATTGGGAGTACAGTACCGCTTTATGAACCCCGGTACCGAGAACTCCATGAAGTGTTCACCGGTACGGCCCAGGCGGTAGCAGGCAGTGCAGAATGACGGTATATAATCGTTATCTATCAGCTCATCAATGACATCGGCGAGCGACCTCTCATCATTGATCTTGAACTGCTCACGGTTAAGATTCTGTTCAGCATTCTTCGAGGCGGAATAACCGCCCAGCTCCAGTTTTGTGCCGCCGTCAATCTGTGACACTCCGAAAGCCATGGCTTCAGATCGTACCGCAGGTGTCTCCCGTGCGGTTAGTATCAGTCCGGTATACGGGACTGCCAGCCTTAGAATGGCTATCAGCTTCTTGAAGTCGTCATCATTGACATAATAATTTCCGTTCACATTCAATGACGAGGCATCCTTTATCCTCGGGAAAGAGATGGTATGAGGCCCTACGTTATAGCATGCCTCCAGGTGGTTGGTATGTCTTACCAGTCCCATCACCTCGAAACGCCAGTCGTACAGTCCGAAGAGGGCTCCTATGCCCACATCGTCAATGCCGGCCTCCTGGGCCCTGTCGAGGGCGGTGAGGCGGTATTCATAATCTTTCTTCCTTCCGCCAAGGTGATACCACTTGTATGCCTCAGGATCATATGTTTCCTGGAATATCTGGTAAGTTCCTATTCCTGCCCTGCCCACAGTCCGGAATCCGTCAATGTCAAGAGGGGCGGCATTGATATTCACCCTGCGGATCTCACCGCGGTCTTTCCTGATTCCGTAAACGAGCCGGACCGTATGGGCAATATAGTCAGCATCATACTCCGGATGCTCCCCGTAAACAAGAATAAGCCTCTTCTGGCCGTTATCCTCCAGTGCTTCAACCTCAGCTGTTATTTCGGCATCGGAAAGGGTCTTGCGCTTTGCGTCTTTGTTGGTGACCCTGAAGCCGCAGTACTGGCAGTTGTTTGTGCACTTGTTCCCGATATAGAGGGGTGCGAAAAGCACTATCCTGTTCCCGTATACTTTTTTCTTAAGCTCGCGGGCTCCGGCCTTTATCTCCTCAACCAGGTCACCTTCGGCATTTATAAGAACTGCCGTTTCGGCCAGTGTAAGGCGCTCCTTTGATAATGATTTTGCTATCAGTTCCCGGACCCTTACGCTGTCAGGCTTGTTGTTATTGATATGTGACCACAGTTCGGCCGGATCAATGAACGGCTCCATCCTGCGGTCAGGTATAGTACATTTTTCAGGATTGAATTTCATTTCGTTACTTTATTGTTTCCCCCCTTCATTCAAAAATATCATACAAAGATATGGCTTTTCGTGCTGCACACTTACCGGATTCAGAAGATTAGTTCCTGCATCTCTCTTTTACCATCCATGACAGTTTCTGCAGTGCTCAAACCGCTGTGTGACGTCTCCAGGCGCTTATGAAAGAATATCGTTATCCGCTTGCCGGGGATGTCACTCTCATAATTTTCAAGGTGGAGAAACAGGTCAGGCAGCAGGGGACCATTGTCCCGTATAAGAATCATTCCCCTTGAAAAGAATGCATCGGCGGCACATGTAACAGCATATAACCCCGGTGAGGGTACCAGTTTGGTAACGTCTGTAACCGGTATCCGTATCATCGGTACCTCAGGTGTAATTCCCGGGTCATCCTTCACCGCATTGCCGATGATGAGGTAAAAGTGGTCGAGGTAGGCATTGGCCCGCTGGATGTATCCTTCAGTGAGGGCCTGCCTGATCCGTGTTGAACTCACAGTCTCATTCTGCACCTCCTGCATCGGGATCTCCTCGGCTTCAAAGCCATATTTTTCGCGCCATTCCCACAGTGTGCGGTAGTCACCCTCCTGGTTGAAGCCGAAGTGGTGGTTGTGACCCACAACAATAACCCTGGCACCCAGGATACCGCAAAGAATGTCACGTACGAACTCCTCACCTGTGATTCTGGAGAAATCGCGGGTAAATTCAATGACAATCACATTGTCGAGTCCCGCCTTTCTCAGAAGCTCCAGTTTCTCCTCCTGTGAGCATATAAGCTTCAGTCCCCTGCCTGCACTTTCAGGGTAAAGGACCACCCTGGGGTGTGGATGGAAGGTGATGAGAACGCTCTCGCCACCGTGCTCCGAAGCCAGTTTCTTCAGTCTGTTGATGATTGTCCGGTGACCAATGTGCACCCCGTCGAATGTACCGGTGGTAACAACAGGTGCATTTATGACTGCTGCTTCCTGAAAGCTCCTGAAAATCCTCATTGACCTGCGGGGTGCTGATTATCCTTGACAAAGTAGGCTACCTTTTCTATGGAGGTGATCATGTCAAACTCCTCGAGGTAAACATTGTCAGGGACGTTCAGCGGAATGGTAGTAAAGTTCATTATCCCCTTTATTCCGTTGCTGACCAGCATAGCAGCGGTAGAGACGGCCTGGTCAGCCGGAACGGCCAGCACTGCGACCGCGATGTCAAGTTCCTCCCTCAGTTTTCTAAGCTGGCTTACGTTATAGCACCTTACTCCCGCAACCACCTTGTCAACCTTCTGGGGGTCGACGTCAAATGCTGCCACAACGTTCATATTGGTGCGCCTGCCCATGAAGTACCCTGTAATGGCCCTTCCAAGGTTACCCATTCCTATAATGGCCACGTTGAGCCCGTTGGGAGCATCAATAATTGAACCTATCGTTTTTATCAGTTCCCTGACGTCATAACCTTTCC
>SBFZ01000334.1 GCA_006227095.1 Bacteroidota bacterium
CTCTGCAACCCCGATATCACTGAATTTGACAACCCTGTCACCCTTTCTGGTGATTATAAGGTCATTGAATTCATCCACGGTACGGAGCCTTCCAAGGGTCCGTATGGTAAGTTCAGTATTGTCTCCCTCAATTCTCCCTGATGGAAGCTCGACGTTTTCCCTTGTCACAGCGGTCCGGACATCAAGTGGTGTCAGTCCGTAGGCTGCAAGCCTGGCAGGGTCCATCTTCATCCTGACAGCCAGCTTCTTTGATCCCCAGACGGTTACGGCACTGACCCCGGAGATCGTTTGCATTCTCTCCTTGAAATTGATTTCGGCCCAGGTGCTGACGTCAATGATTGACCTGGTATCACTGAGGAGGGTAACAGCGAATATTGGCTGTGCATCTGCATCGGCCTTCTGCACTACCGGGGGGTCTACATCCTGCGGCAGGCGGCGCATGGCACCTGAAACCTTGTCCCGGACGTCGTTGACAGCTGTCTCCATGTCAACCTCCAGCTTGAACTCAATGGTTATACGGGAGGAACCGTCACTGCTGGAGCTTGATATTGACCGGATGCCCTGTACACTGTTAATGGCAGATTCGAGCGGTTCGGTAATCTGTGTCTCTATGACATCTGAATTGGCACCGGGGAAGGAGGTCGATACGGTGACTACAGCAGGGTCAACACTCGGGTAATCCCTTACTCCCAGGAAGGTAAATCCGATGCCTCCAAGGATCAGGATAACCAGTGACATTACTGTTGCCAGTACCGGTCTCTTTATGCTTAATGATGATAGACTCATTTATGCGGTTCTCTCAGTTAACATTTTTGCAAATCCAATTCACTAATACGGTATGTTGATTCTCACAGGCATATTGTCCCTGAGCTGCATGAGTCCGGTGGTAAGAACGGTATCACCCGCCGAAATCCCGGTAAGTACCTCAACCATGGTAGCTGTCCTGGTCCCTGTGATAACCGGAACGAGGTATGCCCTGCCGCTTCGGGCAACCCATACCTTTTTTTCGTTCATTTCCGGAACAATTGATTCCGTAGGTATCTGGATTGCATTCAGCTTTTCATCGGTGATAAGTGTGAGTGATGCGAACATGCCGGGGACCAGCCTTCCATCCCTGTTGTCATAGCGGGCTCTCAGGCCGATTGTGCGTGTGGTCTCGTCGATGCGGTAGTCAACGGCATATACGGTGGCAAAAAACTCCTCGTTGTAACCCTTGGTCTCAAATGAGATTTTTTTACCGAGCAGCTCCTCAGAGATATACTTTTCGGAAATGGCAAACTCCAGCTTGAGCACAGAAGGATCAATCAGGTGGGCAATCTTGACACTGGGGGTGACGTAGGTACCCTCGCTGACATAGCGGAACCCGATGACTCCGTCAAACGGGGACCTGACCTCCGTTTCCGCGATTCTTACCCTGAGCAGGTTAATATCTGCAAGTATAACGTTGTAGTCTGTCTGCAGCTGGTCAAATGCCTCACGGCTTACCGCGTCCTTTTCAAGCAGTACCCTCTGCCTTTCCAGCTTCTCAGAGAGCATTTTTTCCTGTATTTCCGACCTTCTGAGCTGGGCCTGCAGGTCATCGTCATAAATTTTGACCAGCAGATCGCCTTTTCTGACCTTGCTTCCCTCCCTGAAATATACGGCAGTAACCTTTCCTGATACCTTGCTTACAATATCCACCTCCTCGTTGGCAAGGAGTGACCCTGCAGACCTGATTCCGTTGGTGAGATATGAGGGTTTTGCAATTGTTCCTGTGACGGGAAGCAGGTTCTGCTGCCCTCCCGGGCGTCCCTGGCCCTGCTGACCTCCCTGGCCCTGCTGCCCTCCGGGGCGTTGCCCCTGGCCCTGCGACGAAGCCTGCTGGCTCCCCTGACCCCCGGACTGGGACGGAGCCTGCTGGCCGGACTGCCCCGGTGCCGCGGCATCACGACTCCCCTGACCCCCGGACTGTACCGCAGAGATGTTATCCTTCTTTTTCAGATCCCTGTTTCCCCAGAGTCCCAGCCGGGGTCCGGCAAACCATATCACAAGTACAAGGGGTATGCTTGCCCACAGGGCTATTTTCGTTCCTTTTTTCATCCGGTTGATATAATCACTCTATTGACCCGCAAAATTAGGGGTTTATTTAAATCATTATGTTAAAGTATATTAAAACAAAAGCGGGGGTCCGGGCTATCTGCCTCAAACAGTTGAAGGATCAGAAATTCAGGATAATTTCCTTCACTATCTTTTCCATGTTGTCGGTAATCTTCCTTGAAGGGACTGTAAACCCGTTGGCAAAGGTTGTGAAGGCTATTCTCCTCCCGCTGTTGGTTGTGAAGTAACCTGCAAACGATTTTGCGCTTGTAATCGTACCGGTTTTCGCCACAACTCTTCCTCTAAACAATTCATCACGGAAATAGTTCTTCATTGTGCCTGAGAGGGCTCCTTCAGGAAGAGATGAAACAAATGCTCCGGCGCACTTGCTGTTGTTCATATGTACCAGCAGACGAACCGTCATCAGGGAACTGATGTTGTTGTTTGAGGAGAGTCCGGAGCCGTCGAGCATCACAGCCTCATCCGGCTCACAGCCTATGGAATCCAGGAATTGTCTTATGACAGCCGAGCCGGCACTGAATGTCCCCTTGCCGAGTATTTCATACCCAAGGTGCTTTCTGATGGCTTCAGCATACATATTCACGCTCTCATGGTTTGTTACCCTGACAATCTCTTCAAGGGTTGGGGAGTTTATGAC
>SBFZ01000363.1 GCA_006227095.1 Bacteroidota bacterium
TGACCCACGGCGGATGGAAGCATACAATCTCACCATTGAGCAGATAGGGAATGTCCTCAGGGCCGAGAACCTGAATATGCCTGCAGGATTCCTTGAGATGGGCAAGGTGGACTACCCCATCAGGATCCAGGGTGAGTTCGCCGAGAGTGACCTGATAGCCAATGTTGTTGTAGGTAACTACAATGGCACGAATGTTTTCCTCAGGGATGTAGCCACCGTCAATGACACCATCAGGGAGACAAAACTGGTCGCCAAGATTGAGGGAAAGAGGGGGATGACCATGTTTGTACAGAAAATGTCGGGTGCCAACTCGGTCCAGATATGTCGTGAGGTCGACAAAGAGATACAGAAACTCCAGAAGGACCTCCCCCCGGACATACGCATAGAAAAGATTTTTGATACTTCGGAGTTTATCCAGGGTTCAATCAACAACCTGACAGAGACCCTGATGTATGCAGGACTATTCGTGGTGCTGGTTGTTCTGTTCTTCCTGGGAAGATGGAGGGCAACCCTGATCGTCATACTGACAATTCCCATATCGCTGCTTGTAGCTTTTGTATATATCTTCCTTACAGGCAGCTCCATAAACATCATATCACTCTCGTCACTTTCCATCGCCATCGGTATGGTGGTTGACGATGCCATTGTGGTGCTTGAAAACATCACCAAGCACATAGAGCGGGGCAGCCGCCCGAGGGAGGCGGCCATATATGCCACCAACGAGGTATGGCTGGCAGTCATCGTAACCACCCTTACCGTTGTTGCTGTATTCCTGCCGCTTACTTTTGTAAAGGGTCTGACAGGAGTTCTGTTCTCACAGCTGGGATGGATTGTCTCCATCACCATCATCATGTCAACCATTGCCGCCATCACCCTCACACCCACACTTAGCGCACTTCTGCTCAGGCTGAGGCCGATCAGGGAGGATGCTCCCGCATGGACCTGGGATGGCTCTGTGCATAAGTTCCTGGGATGGCTCGACAATTTCTATGTAAAGACCCTGTCATGGGTACTGCATCACAAGAAATTTGTTATTGCAGCTGCACTGGTGGTATTCATCGGCTCCATGGCCCTGTTCAAATTCATCGGAACTGAATTCATGCCTGCAGCTGATGAATCGCAGGTGACTGCCACCGTTGAGCTCCAGACAGGAACCCGGGTGACGGAGACTGAGAAGATTGCAGACAGGATAGACTCCATTGTGATGAAACAGATACCGGAAGTTACGCTGGTATCAATGACCGCAGGAACAGATGACAGCGGAGGTTTCTCTTCACTGTTCGGCGAAAGCGGAACCCATGTCATAAGCTTTACATTCAAGCTTCTTGGTGTTGCGGACCGTAACAAATCGTCTGAAGAGGTGGCAGAAGAGATAAGGCAGATAATTGCCCCGATGCCCGAGGTGATCAATTATTCGGTACTTTCTGAGAGTGGCGGAATGGGAGCCATGGGCGGAGGAAACACCGTTGACATTGAAATATACGGTTATGACATCACCCAGACCAATATTCTTGCCGAACAGCTGGCAGAAAGGGTCAAAAAGATCCCCGGTGCAACAAACGTCGATATCAGCCGCGACAAGTCAAAGCCTGAACTTCAGATCCTCCTTGACCAGGACAAGCTCCTGCGTTACGGGCTGACAACCGCACAGGTTTCCGCAGCGGTACGTAACCGTGTCGACGGTCTCACCGCAACCCGCCTCCGCCAGTTTGGTGATGAGTATGACGTAATAGTCAGGTACAAGGAATCGGCTCGCAACTCTATCACCGAGCTTGAGAATATGGGTGTTGCATTGCCCAATGGCCAGGTGATCAGGCTGGGCGAGATAGCCACCATCAAGGAGTACTGGTCACCACCAAATATTGAAAGGAAACGGAAGGAACGTGTTGTGACCGTATCGGTGACACCCTACAAAAGGGCTCTTAACCTGATTGTTGCCGATATCCAGAAGGAACTCGGTTCCCTGACCATACCTGCAGGTGTGATGGTACAGATCTCCGGGGCATTTGAAGACATGTCTGAATCATTCATGGACATAGGGCTGCTGATGGTAATCTCGCTGATACTTGTTTACCTGGTTATGGCCTCGCAGTTCGAGTCACTGAAGATGCCGGTCATCATCATGCTCTCGATACCTTTTGCCTTCTCGGGTGTGGCTATAGCTCTCTTCCTGACAGGAACCAAGCTGAGTCTTATTGCCGCCATCGGTGCAATAATGCTCATCGGTATCGTGGTCAAGAACGCCATCGTGCTGGTAGACTTCATTAACCTCACGCGTGACCGCGGGGTGGAACTCTACCAGGCAGTGCTTGATTCAGGCCGGTCAAGGCTGAGGCCTGTGCTTATGACCTCAATGACAACCATCCTTGCAATGCTTCCGCTGGCCATCAACCCGGGCGAGGGTTCCGAGCTGTGGCAGCCGATGGGTATTGCGGTGATCGGAGGTCTGGTCTTCTCAACCATCGTCACCATGGTTCTTGTACCTGTCGGTTATGTACTCATCGCACGCCACGGCGAAAGGGACAAGAAACACAAGGTGGCTTTCAGGGACATGAAGTTCCTCGATGATATTAAGGCAAACCACGAAAACGGAAAGTCATGAAGGCAGTAATGATAATATACAATCTTGCTCTCACCGAGAAGGTGGAGTATACACTTGAACACTTCGGCATAAGGGGATACACCCAGTGGGACAATGTGGAAGGAGTAGGTTCATTTACCGGTGTGCCCCAC
>SBFZ01000418.1 GCA_006227095.1 Bacteroidota bacterium
ACACACCAGTTCATACTAAAGGAGGTCTGGGGTTACGGTTACCTGGAACAGACACAATACCTCCGGGTATTCATAGCCCAGCTGAGAAAAAAAATAGAGGACAACCCGTCAAGCCCCACCCTGTTGATTACAGAATCAGGTATCGGGTACAGGTTCGGAAACTGATAACACTTTATTGATATATCATCTTGTCAATGCAAGCCGAAATATCAACTCCCAGCTCAGTCTCTTTACAAAATCTTTATGACTGCAGTCCGAATCTTTACTTTTATCTTATGATTCTGATTTCAATTTTGCAGCGCAATCTGGAGGAGTAACAAATGAAGTTGATCAATCCGGTCAGTATAATCAGGATACTTGGTTTAATCATGCTGATTGAAGCAGTATCAATGCTGACATGCATTCCGGTGGCATTGATCTACGATGAATCTGTGTGGCCCTTTGTGATGTCAGTCATGATAAGCGGCCTCATTGCCGGCCTGATGCGTCTTCCAGGCCGTAATGCTGCCTTGAACAACATCAGCAACAGGGATACATTCCTGGTAGTCACTCTTGCCTGGGTCCTTATTTCTGTAACAGGAACACTGCCTTACATGCTGAGTGGCACCATCACGTCATTCATCAATGCACTCTTCGAATCCACCTCAGGCTTTACAACAACGGGGGCTTCAATACTCACTGAAGTTGAAAACCTGCCTCATTCCATTCTCTTCTGGAGAAGCCTGACGCACTGGATCGGAGGCATCGGCATTATAGTACTGGTGATCCTGATCCTCCCCTCGCTGAGGATTACAGGTTATCATCTGTTCAGCCTCGAGTCATCGGTGAAGGAGAAGATACACCCCCGTATAAAAGGGGTGGTAACAAGAATCATGCTGATCTACCTCGGGCTGACGGTGACTGAGATTGTTTTCCTGTCGCTGGGAGATATGAAACTATTTGACAGTATATGTCATGCATTCGGAACCGTGGCTACCGGGGGCTTCTCAACAAAAAACACAAGCATTGCAGGATATTCGGTCTATACCCAGTATGTAGTGGGGGTGTTCATGTTCCTGGCTGCGGTCAGTTATGTCGTCTATTATCACATCTTCTCCCGCAACTTCCGGAAAATCCTCAGAAATGAGGAACTGTGGTTCTATGTCTTCATGGTTACGGCTGGCGTCAGCTTCCTTACGGTGATCCTCTATTCGGGCACCCAGCGTAATTTTGAGCTGTCGTTCAGGGAGGCCTTCTTCCAGGTGGTTTCACAAATCTCATGTACAGGCTTTGCAACTACTGATTATATGGCATTCCCTCCGCTCGGATGGTTTTTCATGTTCCTGATAATGTTCCTGGGAGGGTCAACCGGGTCAACAACCGGCGGAATCAAAATGGCCAGACATCTCATCGCATTGAAAAACCTCAGAAATGCTTTTATAAAACTTCATCATCCGGCCGCTGTTATTCCGGTCCGGCTGAACGGACAGAGGGTTACCGATGACACCCTGAACCAGGTTGTGGTCTTTATCTTCCTGTATATCCTGACTTTCATCGCAGGCAGCATGATAATGCAAATCTCAGGTATTTCAACCCTGGAGGCATCCGGTGCCTCTGCAACCAGTATGGCCGGAATCGGCCCCGGACTTGGTGCATCAGGGAACATGGGGAATTATGCCCATTTCAACCCTGTTGCCAGGATTACCATGATTCTGCTGATGATTGCCGGACGACTGGAGCTCTTTACTGCAATCACAGTGTTTACCAGGCCGTTCAGAAGAAACTGAGTCCTGCAGTTTAACTGAAGACCTGATATACCATGCAGTTTGACTGAAGAACTGACATCCCCGGGCTGTTTGCCTGAAGAACTGATATCCCCGGCAGTTTATTAAAAATTACTACAGGTTTCTTACTGATACCTGGTAGTTTACGTTTCGTTCCCCCAGGTAACGAATAATAAAATCAAAGCACTCCTGGTGCCTTCCGACAAGTTCCGGCGGGAATACCCCTCTCTCTGTAAAAATACCACCCAGTATCATCTCAGCCGTACCGGTTGCCGTGAAGCCGGTTGTCCGGGCCATGGATGAGATCTTCCCAACCGGGTCATACTCATCATACAGTTCATAGATAATCTCTCTTGAAACATGGTCCTCCGTCCCCCTTATAATGATCCTCATAACGGTGAATTCCTCATCGCCGTCGTCAAGCTTCCAGGCATTAAAGAGGATATGCGAAGTGAAGTCAATGGGTGATATTGCGGTTCCGTTGACGGTAACAGCTTCACTGTCAAGGAACCCGGTCTCCTTCAGTGCCCTTATTATATTTATATGCCCGGGATAACGAAGTGTCTTTTCCCTCATATTCGGAATATGGTTCATCGTATGCAAAAGTGACCTCAACCCGTCTGTATTGAATGCCTCGAGGGTTCCGACCTGCCTGAAGTGTACCAGCTCCGAACCACTCATGGCCGGCATGGTGACGGTTCTGCCATTTTCGATGAACCGTGCCGGCCTGGTGTATTCCTCAATCACATCAGACGGTGAAAAAGGAGCCTTGTATTCAAAAGGCCATGTTCTTACCCTGGGAAGACCTCCCACCATGAATTCCATCTCGTCTATCTTCATCCTTTCGTTATGGTACCCTGCGATGTAATTTGACATTCCGGGGGCAACTCCGCAGTCCGTGACCACGGTTACACCGTTCTCAGAAGCCATTTCACCAAGAAACGCCGGGTCTTCCGACATAAAGG
>SBFZ01000047.1 GCA_006227095.1 Bacteroidota bacterium
GCGGCAATATCTGGAGTGGCATACGTTTTCACACAGTCGCTCAACAGCATTATTCCCATACCTGAAGTATTGCCGTCATGGCAAAATTTTACCATTGGAGGTGTATTCTATCCGTTCCAGGATTTCGGGATTAAGCTGACGACAATCCTGCTTATTCTGTTCCTTACTTTCCTGAATATGTCGGGGCTTAGAAGCGGTGCCTGGGTAAACAAAGCAGTACTGCTGATTGTTGGGGCAGGTCTGCTGCTGATTGTCATAGCCGGACTGACGAGCAGCCCGGGGTCATCTTCCGTGATAATGCCAAAAGGTGAGACGGCCACCGCCAACACCGTGACCCTCTCATCGTTTTACACTGCCATGCTTGCAGCCTTCTGGGCATACCAGGGATGGGTGTCGGTCGGTTTCATAGGAGGGGAGGTAAAGGACCCGCACAGGAACATACCGAGGGGGATTATAGCCGGTGTAGGTATGGTAATCGTCGTATACCTGGTAGTCAACTATACCTTTCTTAAACTTCTTTCCATTCCTCAGCTTGAACAGATAAACTATTCAGGCAGCCAGATAGCCGGTATTGAGGCTGTCAGAGGCATCTGGGGAAGCGGAGGAGTGCTTTTCATTTCAATTCTTATACTCATCTCAACCCTGGGCTGTACAAATGCCAGCATATTGACCGGGGCCCGCCCGTACTATGCCATGGCCCGGCAGGGGCTATTCTTCCGCGGAACCGGAAGGCTGAACAGCCATAATGTACCCTCTGTTTCGCTCCTCTGGCAGGGAATATGGGCATCGATACTGGTTCTGTCGGGTACTTTTGACCAGCTGACTGACATGCTGATCTTTGCCGTCTACATCTTCTACGGTGCCACCGCCCTGGGAGTCTTCATCCTTCGGCGCCGGATGCCTGATGCCCACAGACCATACAAAACATGGGGATACCCGGTTATTCCGGCAATTTTTGTTCTGTTCTGCGTGGGGCTGTTCTTCAACACAATTATCACCAGGCCCCGTGAGGCAGGAATAGGACTTTCCCTTATCCTGCTTGGTATCCCTGTCTATTTTCTCCTGGTAAGAAAAAGAAGAGGCGGTAAGGACTTCCCGGCAGACACTTCCTCGATGAGGTGAACGTAGAAAAAATAGGTATTTTTACATGCATCAATTAAGTACAGGGCTCAAATGAAAAGGAATAAGAACAGGTTTTTTCTGCCGCTGCTGGTGATTTCCCTGGTCACAGCCTTTGCAGGCTGTCAGAAGGAACCGGAGATGACCGGGGAGGAATATGTCAGCTACCTGGCCGGGCATGTCAGCTCTGATAAGCTTGAGTCAAATGTAAGGTGGCTGGAGAGTATGGGTACCAGGTTTGCCCTGGCTGACAACAGAAGGGAAGTGGCAGAGCAGATCAGAAAACGATTCGTCTCATTAGGTTACGGCAGTGCCACCCTTGATTCATTTTATCTTGAAAAAACAATCCAGGGTATTACCTATTCAACCTGGCAGTATAATGTAGTTGCCACCATTTACGGCAGGGAGCATGACAGCATAAGTGTTGTGGGTGCACATTACGACAGCTATGCCACAGGAGTCAATCCTTTCGAGGTCGCCCCGGGAGCCAATGACAATGCTTCAGGACTTGCAGCGGTGATGGAGATCGCCCGCATTATAAAGGGGAGCCGGTTCGTACCTAAATACGACATCACCTTTGTGGCCTTTGCGGCGGAGGAGCTTGGGCTGCACGGAAGTCGTTACCAGGCAGGCAAATCAGCAACAGAAGGTGATAAGATCATGATGATGATCAATTATGATATGATATCTTTTGTTGCAGATCCGGATACAAAACCATGGTACCTGAATATCATTCATTATGACAATTCTGCCGGACTCAGGGACCAGGCTGCCGCCTTTTGTGATCAGAACAGCGAACTAATTCCATATTCTGACAACACGAGCAACCAGCGGAGTGACAGTTATCCATATTTCCTCAATGGGTATAAAGCCCTTTTCTTTCATCAGAGAGATTATGAAAGCACCTATCATACCTCAGGTGACAGGGTGTCTGTGTGCAACTTTGAATATGCAGGGGAGGTGGTAAGGGTCTCCTGCTCGTTGCTGATATCCAAAAACTTATAGGATCTGATTAACGGGGTTGCCCACGAAGATCCCCTGTCTGTACAGCAATACTCTCAAATGCCACGGCAATTCCCTGGCTTATCTGCAAAATTCCAATAATCCGCGGGAATCGCAGCAAACGGCAGCAAATCAGAACTTAATTTTCATTGATAGCCCGCCATACCTTATCCGCAGATTCATGCTTGTGAGATCCCTTACAGGTAACTGAATAAAGGGTTCAAACAATAACTGACTTGTCCCGGCAAACGGGAAAGAATACCCGGCTGAAAAGTTCGCAAGTCCCAGGAGGTCAACACGACTGAATAACTCCTGTTCTCTTTCAATTCTTACAGAGGTGGTCATATATTCATAATACACACCACCGTAGGAGTCTAACTCTGCTCTTGCGTAGGTATTATTGAAATTACCCGTGAGATGCTGGCTCAGGTAGATTACTGTGGATGCCCCGGTGGAAATAAAAAGGTTCGACCGGGCCCGTTTCCTGAGTGAAAACACGAAATTAACCGGAACCTCCATTGAGACAACATCTATATCGGCATCATAGGAAGTAGAAGCGGCATCCATGCCATTCAGCTCCGGAGCGGCGTAATCCATGGCCGA
>SBFZ01000401.1 GCA_006227095.1 Bacteroidota bacterium
ACCCTCTGAAAGCGAGATTGTGTTTTTAACAGGGTTTTCGGTCACAAACTGCCAGATCAATTCTCCTGATGTGCCGTCAAAAGCCATGATCTTATTGTTAATGCCATAGTCTTCGTATACGGCAACAAATAATCTCCCATGGTCATAAACAGGCGGGCATATCCCGGCTCCTGAGCCGGCATTTACGATCCATTTCAATTGAAGCGGATCATTGAACGAGTCTGCTGAGACGTTCTTTCCTGAAGTATTCGGGATGATGACAAAGTTTCGTACAGAAGAAAAGGTATCCCCGTTCTTTAGCCGTACCCTGAAATTGATCCGGCAGGGAACACCCCTGTTAATGCCCCGTGCATCAGATTTCCCTGACCAGTTCCATTCCGATTGCCTGCTGAGGGCAGTCCATTTTCCCATGCCATCTATCATGAACTCTGCTGATTCAGTCGGGGAAGCGGTTGAATAGGTGTTCACTGATATTAAAAGCTGACCCCTGTCATCGACAACTGTTTGGTTGCCTGCCGGGCTCACCACTGCAAGATGATTGATGAGATAGTTATACCTGGGATGAGCCGTTATATTGCCGTCACCATCAATTTCGTAGACAGGGAAATTTGATACGGAGTGGTCTATCCCACCCTTGTTCGGAGGGGCACTGCAGAACGAGACAATGCCGCTGTTCCCGTGACGTATGAAATAATTTGAATGCCAGTGACCGTAGATCCAGGCCTTCAGGTTATGTTCGCCGAGATTGAGTTTTTCTGCCTCATTAATCCCGTAGATGAATTCATCACCCATTGTCAGCAGGTTATGATTAAAGACCACCAGGTTTTTGGAAGGATCGACCAGCCTGAGATCATTCTTCATCCATCTGTATACATCTTCTTTGGTGTATGATGGTTTATAATCTCCGGTAAGCATTGGGGTTACAATGAAATGAGTGTTCCCCGCATCGAAAGAATAAAATGCCGGCCCGAAATTCTCCTCAAAAAGTTCTTCGCCATAATTGCCTTTCACCAGGTCATGGTTCCCGACACAGTAGTAAACCGGGACTCCCATCGTTTCACCCGTTACGTTGGCACCGTGAAAATTCAGTCCGTATTCATAGCAGATATCACCGGTGTGTATGATGAAGCTGACATCTTCATTTGCAGCGTAATCCCTGATTGGCGCAATCCAGCCGAAGTCGTTGCCTGTTTCAGTATCAGCAAGCTGTAGAAAGCGCACTGTTTTATTTGCTGAAGCGGGGAATGCGATAAGCCCGAAATCATAACCAGAACCCCGGCTGTCTGCTTTTATGTAAAAGTTGCCTGAGGACCTGTAGCCTGCCGGAACTGTTATGCGGATGAACCTCGTATCCGGAATACCAGGAAGCATGAAGGCTCCCTTGCTGTCAGTAAGAACCACATTAAGACCGTCGGACACAGCCACCCCGCTGATCCCCTTTTCTCCGGCCTCTCGTTGTCTGTTCATATTCAGGTCATTATAGACAACGCCTCTGAATTCAGCCGATGCAGACAGTAGCGGCAGCAGGAGGATCAATGTCAGGGTGATCCGCCGGCAGAGCAGCCTGTGATTACTCAATCTCCCGAAGCCGGGGCCGTATAAATGGTTCACATTCATCATTTCCATTGTACAATTTTTCACCGGATGTCATTCACCCGGTCACACCAGTGAAAAGTAGAAAAGAATTTCCAGTATTCCCAGAAGGGTTTACGATATTGAGAGAATGAGTAAGAAAAGCTCTTTGCTCTGTATTACCATCGATAGGTATGCAAACCAACCGGGAGCCTTGTAATACCAGTTGGCCAGCCAGATGAAGCTAGGAAGTATGTAAAAAAGAAAACAGACGGATTATCGTCTGTTCTCAGTGGGACGTACTGGATTCGAACCAGTGACCTCTTGCGTGTGAAGCAAGCGCTCTAAACCGACTGAGCTAACGTCCCTGGCGCGATCAAAGATAGTGAAATATTTTATCTTTGTTTTTATGGCATCGAGCCGGAAATCCTCATGATTGAGCATTCAGCAACTGAGAAGAAAGAGAAATCGCGCTTCGGACTTATCCTTCATCTCCATCCAAGGAAGGTGAGGGAATCAACACTCCGTTTCACCCTTACATTCGGCCTCGGCGGAATGGCGGCACTGCTTCTGGTCATTCAGGTGGTCACCGGTCTGCTGCTAAAGTTTCACTATGAGCCATCGCCTGAAAATGCCTATAACTCAATACTGAACCTTCAGGAGAGCCTTCTTTTCGGGAAAATGCTCCGGAACATCCATCACTGGAGTGCAATTGCATTTGTCTGGATTGTCTTTCTCCATATGCTGCGTACGGCATTCACAGCTGCATACAGGCCTCCGAGAGATGTGACATGGATAACCGGAATGGCTCTGCTGCTGCTTGTGGTTCTCTCCAATTTCACGGGCTACCTTTTGCCATGGGACCAGTTGTCATACTGGGCGGTGACCGTGGGCACCAGCCTGCTCTCATATATACCGCTGGCAGGTGAGCCAATCCGTAAAGCCCTCCTTGGCGGAGCGGAGGTGGGACAACCCACTCTCACCAATTTCTTTAACCTCCATACCGGGGTCATACCTCTGCTGATTATAACACTGATGGCATGGCATTTCTGGAGAATTCGTCGTGCCGGTGGCGTCATCGTGGCTGATCGCGACAAAGAGAGCCCAATGGTTGATACCAGGCCTCATCTTGTCAACAGGGAGTTTGTTG
>SBFZ01000421.1 GCA_006227095.1 Bacteroidota bacterium
CCCATCATCCAGTAGTAATCCATCTTAAAGGTGTAGCTGTCAGCCGGCGCCCCGTTGATATAGATGACCGAGTCACGCACCTCAAGTTCATTCTCCTCGTAAATGTCAATGATTGAGGTATAGAAGCTGATATTGGTCATGTCAAGCTTTACGGTGGTTCCCTTCTTCGGGATCCAGAGCGGGCCGAAGAAGTCTTCATTCCACCTGTACTGCGGATCATGTGGAAATACAGCCGGTGAGTATTCACCCGGCCTGCGGTAATCGGCCTCAATACCTGTTACATTGGCAAACCCCGAAATCAGCTGGGCATTCTCCATGGTGAGCGGGAGCCTGTAAACCGTTCCGGAGAGCATGATCGACTGGTCAGACCTTGATACGCCCATCCTCTCGAAAGCCTTGGGATTGATCCGGGTGCCATTGGTACGGACATAATATGATGTCTGCTGTGTTTTGAACTTCTCCACCTCACTGCCGTTGACAAAGAGGTCGCCACCCCTGATCAAAACCGTGTCACCGGGTATGCCGACGCATCGTTTTACGTAGTTGTCACGCCTGTCAACCGGCCGGTAAATCACGGTATATTCATTCCAGATCATCTGCCTGGCGGTTGAGTAGTACTCGTCCCTGCCCTTCAGCGGTTTACCGGACCTGATATCCTCGGCAGTGAGCATCTCCATACGCTCACGCAGAATCTCATAATAGCTTACTGCCTGTTGTTCAAGGCACACGGTGTCACCTGCCGGGAAGTTGAAAACAACGATGTCATTGTTTTTGACATGTCCGAATCCCTTCAGTCTCTTGTATTTCCAGTGAACCAGGTCAGACCATGACTTCCCCTTGCCGCCCGTAAGGGGCATGGTATGCTGTGTAAAGGGAAATGCGATGGGTGTGTTTGGCATCCGCGGCCCGTATGCCACCTTGCTCACTGCCAGGTGGTCGCCCACCAGGAGTGTCTTCTCCATGGAGGGAGTGGGGATACGGTAGTTCTGGAAAAGGAAGATATTGATAAGGGATACTGCAATCACAGCAAAGATCAGTGCATCAAGCCATTCGATGACCACATGGTTCTTGCCGTGACGCTTCTTCCAGAATGACCAGTTAACCTTTTTGCTGACATAGATGTCGAATACTACCGGCAGTCCGAGCAGAAGCCAGAAGTTTCCTACCCAGATGACCCAAAGGATATACAGTACTCCGGCAACGCCGAATTTGAAAAATTTGTTCCTCAAAAGCTCTTTCATCTTCTCTGGTTTTCGGAGTGCAAATCTACTATAATTAATTCAAATCATTTCTCACTGTCGCTCCGGCAAGTACCTTAACCAATTCCGCTCCGGCACACCATCTCCTGATTGTACCGGCAGGCAACCGACCCGTCAGTTGGCCTCCAGCGTCACCGGCGCAACCTTTTTCAGGTCCTTCAGATAATACCTTGCCCCTATCAGGAACAGAAGTCCTCCCAGCACAAGTGAGAAAGGCAGTATGCTGACAGCGGTCTGTATGTTGGTAAGGTCTGATATTCTCCCAAGGGCTATCGGAGCCGTGAATGAGCCGAGCAAATTCTGTACCAGAACAGCGATGGCATATGATGTTGCGCGCAATCCGGGATGAATCACATCCTGCGTTACGGCAGCAGCACCGCTGATAAACTGCATGATGAATATCCCGAAGATGAACAGTGTTACAATACGCATTGTGCCGTCGAATACATACAGGGCCAGGAAGAGCAGCAGTGCAGAGAAGAGTGTCGATATGGCCGGGTAGATCATCCTTGCCGTGGGCATCGTCTTTCTCCAGCGGTCAATTATATAACCACCCAGAGGTGCACCCACAAGGGCAAGCATCATCACCGCCCCTGCAAGACTGCCTGCCTTTTTCGGATCCATGCCGCTGGTCACCTGGAAGAACTTCGGCAGCCAGACGAGAAGTGCTGTGGTAACAAACACTATCGCCGTCATGGCAAAATAGGTGAATATCACGGAAGGTTTCCTGGCAAACTCCTTGATGATGTCCTTCCTTTCCATTTTGGTCTGGTTATTGGACTCGTCAACTTTTGAGAGTTTTACAGTCTTGTAATCCTTCACAAACAGGAAGAGAATGGCAATGAAAAGTCCGGGAATGGCAACCAGCCCGAAGGCATGTTTCCAGCCCCAGCTGCTTGCTATGATTCCGCCCGCTGTTACGCCGATGGCTGAACCAATAGGGATAGAAGCATTCCATAGACCCATCATTTTTGAGCGCTTCTCCATCGGGTACATCCCGGAGATAAGTGCACTGCCTCCCGGAGCATAACCAGCCTCACCGAATCCGATGAGAATCCTTGCAAGAAACAGCTGCACATAATTGCCTGTGAATGCACACAGAAGCGTTGCAAGGCTCCAGACAATGGCCATGATGCCGATGGTCTTGGTCCTGCTCCACCTGTCTATCACAAGCGAGATCGGGAAGGTCATTATACCTATGGTGAGATAGATAATGGAAACCAGCCATCCTGACTGGAAGTCGTTGATACCCAGATCAGCCTGGATGTATGAAAACATCGAACTCACCACCATCCTGTCAGCATAATCAAACAGGTATAACAGGAAAAGGAGAATAAACACGTAATTGGAATAGCGCCTGGTAAAGATATACCCGGGCGGAATTGTCTTGTTCTTCATAGGTTCACAAATTGGAGTTTATGTTCACGGGTTAAGAAGCTCCTAAATGTAATGTCTATTTTCTT
>SBFZ01000254.1 GCA_006227095.1 Bacteroidota bacterium
GGCAGCATGTAGTATTTGTAGTTGAGTGTCGGGTTGTACCAGTAACGGGGTGAAACGGACAGTCCGGGCAGGGAACCGGAAGATGCTGTCATCCCGCCGGGAGATGAGGCAGTCACGGCAGCAGTGCCGGTAATCCCGGTGTCATTCCCGGCACCAGTACCGGTAACCCTGGCGTTATCTCCTGCAGCCCCGGTCACACTCCCTCTGCTTATTACAACCTCCCGGTTGAAATCGCGTACCACCGAGGTGAGATAACTCCATGAGAGCTGTGCACTGGTTGCATTCACTGCGTCAACAAGAACCTGAAGCCGCGGACGGGTTACCCCGGCAAGACCTTCGGAAAAATCAGCCGGGATTACCAGGGCCATATCGGCATCGCCGGAAAAGAGCATTGACTCAGCCTCCTTAATGCTTGCCGGGGTGTCTGCAACAACGAAGAAGGATGAACCGGTCAGCTTCGCGACAAGCTCCCGTGATGCCTGCGAGCGGTCGCTGTCAATAACGGCAAGGTCGATCCGTTTTACTTCAAAGGTAACTGCAGGCACAAGGATAAGCATCTGAAGCACCGGAACAGCAATGATGGCTCTGATCATAAAAGGATTCCGCCGTATCTGCCGGAATTCCTTCCGCAAGAGAAAGATCAGCTTCTTCATTCCCTGGTCTCCTCTAATCTTGTTTTGAACTTCCTGGAGCTTATCATCATCAGTATCATGGTCATCCCCGCCAGGATGGCTGTCTCCTTCCATACATAGGCAAATCCTGCTCCCTTGATCATAATTGCCCTTATTATTTCAACAAACCACCTGGGGGGAAGTATCATGCTCACATAATCATAAACCTTCGGCATATTTTCTATGGGGAAAATGAATCCCGAGAGGAGAAGTGACGGAAGCATGAGAGCCAGGAATGAGATAAAGATTGCGTTTTCCATCTTGCTTGTGGAAGCCGATACCAGTATCCCGATGGAAAGGCCAAGAAGTATATAAAGCATACACTCGGCAATCAGCAGGGCAATGCTTCCCCTTACCGGAAGGCCGAAAACAAACCAGGCCATCAGTAATATTACAATTACGTTCACCAGCGAGAGGAAGAAGTATGGAGTCACCTTACCTAATATGATCTGCCATGGTTTCAGGGGTGAGACGAGAAGCACCTCCATTGTTCCGAACTCCTTCTCACGCACAATGGTAACTGAAGTCATCAGCGCACATATAAGTATCAGGATGAGGGTTATAACCCCGGGGACAAACATGAAATGACTCTCAAGGTTCGGGTTGAAGTACATCCGGACTTCCGGGTTGATCACAGGCATTGCCGATGTGATCTCTTTTGTCAGCGACGCTGAGTAATCATTCAGAATTCCCGTGATGTAACCGGTCACCAGGCTGGCGGTGTTCGGTTCGGAGCCGTCGGCGATGACACTTACCGTTGCATTTCCTTCACGGGCGATACCGGCTGCCATCTGTTCCGGGAAGATGATCACTGCCTTGATTCTTCCCTGCCTGAATGTGGCATCAATCTCGTCATAGGAGACAAGCTGCCTGTTGATATAAAAGAAATCCGATGCCTCTACCTTCTGTGTCAGCTCCCTTGATACCTCATCACGGGCATTGTCAAGTATGGCGATACCTGCATTTTTGAGATCAGTGCGGACGGCATAGCCGAAGATAAGTATCTGTGCAGCCGGAATGCCGAAAAGGATTATCAGCGTCCGGAAGTCGCGGAAGATATGGAGAAACTCCTTGTGCACGAAAGCCATGAACCTTTTCATACACTGATCTTTTGAGGTCTGGCTATCTTCACGAACAGTTCCTCCACCGATGCAGCATAGTACTGACGGAGGAGTGCAGAGGGTGTGTCGAGGGCTACTATCTTCCCCTCGTTCATGATGGTGATCCGGTCACAGTATTCGGCTTCATCCATGTAGTGCGTTGTCACGAAGACGGTTATTCCGCGCGAGGCAGTCTCATAGATCATCTCCCAGAACTGGCGGCGGGTAACGGGATCAACACCGCTGGTAGGTTCATCAAGGAAGACAATCCCGGGATCATGGAATACAGCTACCGCGAAGGCCAGCTTCTGTCTCAGGCCGAGGGGGAGGGACCTGATAAGCGTATCTCCGTATGCGGTGAAACTGAGACGGTCAAGCAGGGCCTCGCGTTTCGGGACAATCTCCTTCATTGTCATGCCGTAGATGCCTCCGTAAAGCTCAATGTTCTCCCTGACGGTGAGGTCTTCATAGAGAGAGAAACGCTGTGACATGTATCCGATCCGTTTCTTGATATCCTCCGGCCTGCGCGAGGCGTCAATGCCGGCAACCACTACCCTTCCCGAGGTCGGACGTGAGAGGCCGCACAGTATCCGCATGGCTGTTGTCTTGCCCGCTCCGTTGGCCCCCAGGAAGCCGAAGATCTCACCACGGTAAACATCAAAGGTGAGGTGGTCATTGGCAGTGAAAGCACCAAACCGTTTCACCAGATCCTTTACCTCTATGACTTTTTCTCTTTCCATTCATCATAATGTTTCATACTCACACTGGCACTCCGATCTTCAGATCCTCAGATCCTCCCGACCTTCCGACCCTCCGACTTTCTGATCTTCCAACCCTCAGACCTTCAGACCTTCAGACCCTCCGACCTTCTGATCTTCCGACCCTCCGACCTTCCGACCCTCCGACCTTCCGACCCTCAGACTTTCAGACTCTCAGACCC
>SBFZ01000346.1 GCA_006227095.1 Bacteroidota bacterium
TTTGGCGGAGAAAGAGGGATTCGAACCCCCGGTCCAGTCGCCCGGACAACGGTTTTCAAGACCGCCGCAATCGACCACTCTGCCATTTCTCCCTTTGCATCTGTAACACGTATGTGAAACCGTTGCAGCGGGTGCAAATATAATCTTTTTTTGTTTACCTCCGGAGATGACAAAAATTTCTGGTTGAAGAGGGCCGGAAAGCAGCCTCAGACAGCCCGTAAATGGGCATCTGATGCCCTCACAGAGGCTGATGGCACCATATTACCGGAGGTTATTAACCGAAAATGTGCTCATTTCTAATAAAAATCGGCATTTCAGACATAAAAAAGATCACAAAAACTTGCTTTTGAATAAGAATGGAATAAATTTGTATGCAATTAGAGATTGGTCTAACCCTAAAATTGAATTTATTATGACAAAGAAAGAATTGGTAAGCAGCATTGCAAAAAAAGCAGGACTTTCACTCAAGGATGCCAACGTTGCCCTTAACGCTTTCGTAGGCGCATTCGGTGACGCTATGAAAAAGGGCCAGAGGCTCCAGCTCCCGTCAATGGGCACCTTCAAGGTTGAAAAGAGAAGTGCAAGAGTTGTCCGCAACCCACGCACAGGCGCCAAACTGAATGTTCCCGCCAAGAAAGTCGTGAAATTCAAAGCAGCTCCGGCTCTTACAAAAGGCCTGAAGTAAAAATCACAGGGGTGCAGGTCACCCCTTTTTTTTTGTCTGCCCGGTGGAATCAGTACCGGCTGATGCACCGTTTTCCTGTTTATCGTGAAAATCAGGTTGTGGATTATTTTCTGAATATTATTAGTATATTTGTTATCCACCTAAAACCCAACCGAAGACTCCCGCAATGAATTGCATAATCGTTGATGATGACCCCGTTTGGCTCCGGACACTGGAGGAATTCGTAGGAAAATCCTCTTCCCTTTCACTGGTGGGAAGTTTTTCTGATTCTCTCTCAGCCCGAAATCTCCTGATGTCAAGAAGAGATATCGAACTTATCTTTCTCGATATCCAGATGCCTGAGATGGATGGCTTTGATTTTCTCTCCAGCCTTGAGAATCCCCCTCATATCATCTTTGTGTCAGGCAGCGAAGAGCATGCATACAAGGCATTTAACTATAACGGGATCGATTACCTTCTGAAGCCTATCACTTACCCCCGGTTCTGCCGCGCCGTGGAAAAGATCATGAAGTACTATGCCCCCAGGGCTGTACCATCGGCTGCGGGAGAGGAGGAAATCTTCATTAAAAAGGCTTCATCGCTTGTACGACTGAAGCTAAAGGAAATACTCTATGTTGAGGCACTGGAAAACTATGTCAGCGTCATCACACGCGACGAGAAGTATACCATTCACTTTACAATGAGGGCCATTGAGCAGCAACTTCCCTCAAGCCTCTTTGTGAGGATACACCGCTCTTACCTGGTTAATAAAAGCGTAATCAGGTCAATCAGTGAAAACAGCCTCACAATTGTAGTAGGGTCCAATCCCAAAATCCTGCCTGTCGGTAAATCATACCGTGACGGGATAATGAACTACATCAATATAATGCAACGCTGATGCCTTCGCAGAGGCAACTGTTTCTCGATCATCTAGGACAAACATCACCCGCGCCCCTCATGCTTGAGATTGATAGGGCGGAAGGATCATTCCTTTATGATAAAGGCGGTAATGATATCCTTGACCTCATCTCAGGTGTCTCGGTCAGCAATACCGGCCACCGTCATCCGGCCGTGATGGCTGCCCTGAATGAACAGGCCGGAAGATACATGCATCTGATGGTCTACGGCGAAGTGATACAGAGCCCGCAGGTTCAGTATGCGACCCGCCTTGCATCACTTCTTCCGCCACCACTGGAGTCTGTCTATTTTGTCAACTCCGGCAGCGAAGCCATCGAGGGAGCCATCAAGCTCGCCCGCAGGCACACCGGCAGAAATGAAATCATCTATTTCCGGAACGCCTATCACGGCTCCACCACCGGTGCGCTCAGCGTACAGGGCTCGGAAGATTACCGCAATGCCTTCAGGCCACTCATGCCGGCCACAACCATGGCTGAGTTCAACTCACATGAGGCCGTGAAAATGATAAACAGTAACACTGCCGCGGTGCTTGTGGAACCGGTGCAGGCAGAAGCAGGTGTGATACAACCCTCCGGCAACTTCCTGTCAGACCTTCGCACTGCATGCGACAGACAGGGTGCATTGCTGATGTTTGATGAGGTGCAGACTGGGTTCGGACGTACCGGCAGCCTGTTTTCATTGTACAGGTATAACGTTACACCTGACATTCTTGTCCTGGCAAAAGCCCTCGGCGGAGGCCTTCCGCTGGGAGCATTCATCGCTTCACGCGAAATAATGTCAGCACTGACCCATGACCCGGTCCTCGGTCATATCACAACCTTTGGAGGTCACCCTCTCTGCTGTGCAACAGGACTGGCGTCGCTGGAAGTGATTGTAAAAGAAAACCTTGCCGGACAAGCCCTCGAAAAGGAACAACTCTTCAGAAAGGAACTGGCAGGGTTGCCATTCAGGGAAATAAGAGGCGAGGGCCTCCTCCTGGCTGTGGTTCCCGAAAAACCGGAGATCATACCGTCGCTGGTAGCAAGGGCCCCTGAGTTCGGGCTGCTGCTTGATTATTTTCTCTTCTGCTCAACGGCTTTCCGGATTGCCCCGCCGCTGACAATATCAGATGAGGAAATACACCTCG
>SBFZ01000422.1 GCA_006227095.1 Bacteroidota bacterium
GGCATAAGGTCGTTTGAATTTGACCGTGAGAAGGGATTCGTCCTGAACGGTGAGCCGGTCACCATTCGGGGTGTATGCAATCACCATGACCTCGGATGCCTTGGTGCCGCAGTCAACACACGCGCACTGGAGAGACAGCTTGAGATACTTAAGGAGATGGGGTGCAACGGCATCCGTACCTCCCATAATCCTCCGGCACCGGAATTGCTGGACCTCTGTGACAGGATGGGATTCATAGTTATGGATGAGGCCTTCGATATCTGGAAAACGGGTAAGACAGAGTTCGATTACCACCTCGATTTTGATGAGTGGCACAGGCGCGATATTGAGGCCATGGTACTTCGTGACCGCAATCATCCTTCGGTATTCATCTGGAGCATAGGCAACGAGGTGATGGAACAGTGGGAGCGTGACGGAAGCGGTGAGACCATCGCAACCGAACTGGCAGGAATCGTTAGGTCACTTGATGATACCAGGCCGGTGACCGCAGCATGCAATGACCCTGCACCGCATAACCCGGTCATCGCCTCAGGTGCGCTTGACCTGATAGGATTCAACTATCACGATACGCTGTGGACCCGCTTCCCGGAGACCTTCCCGGAAGGGAAATTCATTGGCACCGAAACCACATCGGCACTGGCAACCAGGGGCAGCTATGACATGCCTTCAGAGGTTATCCGGCGCTGGCCGGTAAGATGGGATCAGCCTTTCAGGGATGGCAACCCTGATCTCACCTGTTCGGCTTATGATAACTGCTCGGCACCGTGGGGTACTACCCACCGCGACAGCTGGCGGCTGATACGTGACAATGCCTTCCTGACGGGAATGTATATATGGACAGGCTTCGATTACCTGGGTGAACCTACACCCTACTGGTGGCCGGCCCGCAGCTCATACTTCGGCATTATTGACCTTGCGGGATTCCCGAAAGACGTCTATTGGTTCTACCAGGGTGAATGGACCGATAAGGATGTGCTGCACATCTTCCCGCACTGGAACTGGAACCCGGGTCAGACAGTCGATGTATGGGCATTTACCAATTGTGACGAGGTGGAGCTCTTCCTGAATGGCAGTTCTCTGGGCCGGCAGATCAAAGGCAGGGATGATTTCAACCTGATCTGGAAAGTGCCTTTCGAAGAAGGCACCCTGTTGGGTGTCGGGTACCGGAATGGAGAAGAAATTATGAGAAGTGAAGTTCACACTGCCGGGGAACCGGCATCACTGGCTCTCTCTCCCGACCGCACGGAACTGAAGGCCGACGGCGCGGACCTCTCATTCATAACCGTGACAGTTGTTGACGGAGCCGGAATCCCGGTACCGCACGCTGATAACATGGTGACGTTTTCTGTTGAGGGTCCGGGAACCATTGCCGGTGTGGACAACGGCAGCCAGACAAGCATGGAGCCGTTCAGGGCTGATTACCGGAAAGCGTATAACGGCAAATGCCTGGTGGTAATAAAGACAGGAAAGGAAAAGGGAGAAATCAGGGTCACCGCCTCATCGGAGGGGTTGCCTGACGCTGTAACGGTTCTGAGAGTCAAATAAAAACTGTTTCTGCCTGCCGGCCTGCCGGAATCATGGCACCGGCCGGCATCAACCGGCACCATCTTGCAATAACCTGCACCAACCTGCACCTGTCGGATTCCCAGTTGCCAGGTCAGATGAATACCCTCATCCCCTGGTCATAGCTCTCGCGGAGCTCCCGGGGTGTGCATCCCTTCCTCTTCCTGAAGGTGCGGTTGAAGTTGGATATGTTGTTGAAACCACAGGAGTAGGCTATCTCGGCTATTGTCTTCGTTGTTGATATCAGCATCCTTGATGCATGCCCCAGGCGTACCTCCGTCACACAGTCGATAAATGTCATCCCTGTCCTGAGTTTGAAGAACCGGCTGAAGGCTGACTCGGTCATGCTGGCTATCCTCGCAGCCTCACCCAGGGTGATCTGTTTGTCAAACGAACTGTGAATGAACTCCATCACCTTCTCTATCCTCCTGCTGTTGTATGAGAAGACCTCATCATCACTGAATCCTGAATCAGAAAGTATTTTGTAATCGCGCGAGATCGACAGGTCATGCAGAATGCTCATCAGTTCCAGCACCGAGTCAAAACCCTGTTTCTTGCCCAGGCTCACAATCCGGGCCTCCAGCCTTTCCGTGGTCTCATGGGAAAACAATATTCCGCGCAATGATCTCCGAAGCATTTCCCTGATGAAATTCAGCTGGTTCTTCTGAAGAAACTTCTCGTCAAAGAAATCCTTGTGGAACTGGATTGTCACCTCCTCAACCTGGCTGGGTGCGAATCCGCTGCCGAACCATCCGTGAGGCAATCCGGGCCCCACCATTGCCAGTTCCAGGTCTCCTATCACTTCAACATGATCACCTATAATCCGTTTTGCCCCTTTCGCATTCCTGATGAAATTAAGTTCAATCTCATCATGGTAGTGGAGGGGAAAGTCAAACTCCGACTTGGCCCGGTAGAAATAAGTAAAGCAGTCAGACTGTGTCAGAGGTGTGATCTCCCTCAGTATATTGTCATGCATGGTCATGATTCTGAGTCATATTCAGTTCAAAGATATGAAAGTTATGGTAAAAATATACACTATCTGCCGGTGCGATTAGTTGGGCCTAATAGCCATGTAATCATTCAGATGAAAGCTTGCCTGGCTTCGCTGGATCCGGTGCGGCAGGCATCCGGGCTAAAATTGTAT
>SBFZ01000293.1 GCA_006227095.1 Bacteroidota bacterium
GAGGTGGGGTGCCTATTTCCTGATGCCGGTATGGCTCTGGTTCCAGTTCCGTGACTGGCGGTACGTGGCATTCATGGTGCTGCTGGTTGTGTTATTCCTTTTGTCCATGAGGAAGGATCTTGCCCGGTTCAATGAGCTCAAGAGGAAGCGGGGATCAAAATTCACCGAAGAAGAGGTTTCCGAGTTTATACTGATGGGAAAGAGTCCCGGCAGGATGCTTGACAGGTACAGCCTCTACAGCCTGATCCGGCGGGTGTTTTCAAAAGGCAGGGAGGCCCGCAAATGAGAAAGCACACCGGAATCATTGCCATATGCATTTTCATGGTTCTTTCAACCGCCGTTCACGGCCAGAAAGCTGGTATAGAATTTGAAAACCAGTTGAGCACCTGGCTGGGGATGAACTTCCCCGGTGAGGTGAAATGGCAGTCAGGAATAAGGTATATTCCAACCCTGAGTCCGTGGGTCAGGGCAGGCAGCAACGGCAAGTTTGATGCGGAAGTCTCAGTAAACACTTTCGGCAGTGTGCATCTTACCGGCATGAACTATGACTCAGCCGGTTTCAGCTTCAAACCCTACCGCTTATGGCTGCGGTATTCCACCTCCCACCTGGAGATAAGGGCAGGGTTGCAGAAGATAAACTTCGGTTCATCAACCATCCTCAGGCCCCTTATGTGGTTTGACCGGATGGATTTCAGGGATCCGCTCATGCTTACTGACGGGGTTTATGCCCTGCTGGGGCGGTACTACTTCAGCAACAATGCAAACATCTGGCTGTGGGGACTCTACGGTAATGACGAAACCAAAGGTTGGGAAGCAATGCCTTCCTTTGGGGATATCCCCGAATACGGGGGAAGGATACAGCTCCCGGTCCCGAAAGGTGAATTTGCCTTCAGCTATCATCACCGGGATGCAGATTACTCTGCTCTGGCGTTCCAGATACCCGGACTTACGGATACCAGGTACAATGAGCAGCTGTTTGCGGCAGACGGGAAATGGGATATCGGCCCTGGCATCTGGTTTGAGCTTGCAGGGAAGCTGAATGAAAAGGAAAACCCTTTCACGACACACTGGGAGAGCTACCTTAGTCTTGGCATGGACTATACCTTCGGGATAGGGAAAGGGTTGAATGTATCAACAGAATTCTTCAGGTACGAAAACCACCCTGAAGAAAATGAAACCAAAGCCAAAAGAAATATTTCCACCTTATCACTGGGTTATCCGCTGGGACTTTCGCACAATATCTCAGGAATGCTATATTACAACTGGGATACACATGACCTGTACAGGTTCATAAACCTGCAGATGAAATATGACTATCTTACATTATATTTAATGACATTCTGGAATCCGGATGATGCGGTTCTTTACAGCAGCAGCGAAGGTGGCAACTCCTTTGCCGGGAAGGGTTTTCAGTTAATGCTTGTATTTGACTTCTAACATTATAAAATGCTTCTGATGGAAGACAGAAAAGTTATCAGCATCGAAGGACTTAAAAAACATTTCCCGATGGGCAGCGGGAGATTCACGGCCCTCAACGGCATCGACCTCACCTTCGGGGAGGGAGAGTTCACAGGCATTATCGGCCCGAGCGGTTCAGGAAAGACCACACTCCTGAACATTATAGGCACTCTTGACAACCCGTCTGAGGGCCGAGCAGTGATACTCGGGCATTCAGTGAGTGAACTTACAGCTGCGGAATCAGCCTCGCTGCGGAAGACACAGCTAGGATTCATATTTCAGACCTATAACCTTTTCAATGTCCATACGGTTTATGAAAATGTGGAGTTTCCGCTTCTGCTGCAGGGTATTGCAACCAACAGAAGGAGGCAGATGGTTCTTGATGCCCTGGAATGGGTTGGTCTGACTGACAAGATAAATTCACGTCCGGCACAGCTCTCAGGTGGCGAAAGCCAGAGGGTGGCAATCGCCAGGGCGATGGTCAAGAGGCCGGCTGTCGTCCTGGCTGACGAGCCGACAGCCAACCTGGATGCGGCAAATTCCCACAACATACTGCAGACCATGGAGAAGCTCAACCGGGAGCTTAAAACCACATTCCTCTTTGCAACGCATGATGAGAAGGTCATCGGTTATGTCAGGAGGAAGATCTGGCTTGCCGACGGCAAGGTTGCAAAGGACGAACTGATTGAAAAAAACTGAAGGAGGATACAGGCATGCTTGCATTCAGACTTGCACTCAGAAACCTCCTTGGAGCCGGGCTCAGAACCTGGCTCAATGTGATTGTACTTTCATTCTCGTTCATCATCATAATATGGACGAAGGGATTGCTTGAAGGATGGGATCGCCAGGCCCGCAATGACATGATCAGCTGGGAGGTCGGAGGCGGTCAGTACTGGCACGGGGAATATGATCCGTATGACCCTTTCACCCTTTCTGACAGTCACGGGCCTGTACCGGAGGCACTTAAGCCGGAGGTGGCTGACGGAAAAGTGGTTCCTGTTCTCATCACCCAGGGTTCAGTTTACCCAAGAGGAATGATGCATGCAGTGCTTATCAAGGGAATCCCGCCCCACCAGAAGTTAATCAGGCTGCCATCCTCATCCCTGGAGGCAGGCGACGGCGATGTGCCTGCCATAATCGGAAAAGCCATGGCAGAGAGCACCGGACTTAAGGAAGGCGATTATGTAACTGTCAGGTGGAGAGACAGGAACGGCACCTTCGATGCCACAGAGGTGAAGATAAT
>SBFZ01000427.1 GCA_006227095.1 Bacteroidota bacterium
TTTGCTCCCAGAGACAGGGAACCAATTGAATTGGAGGGGTTTACATTCAGAGTAACATCATTCCTTATGTCAACATTTCCCGTTCCGGTGTTTTCACCGGGATAACTGGTGGGAGTTGTCCAGGATGACCCGTTGTATCTTTCCCATATTCCATCATTATTCCAATTGCCGCTGCTGACAGTCCGGTAATCACCGGTTGTCTGGCCATACCCTGAAATACAGAAGCTTAGCAGCACAAAGAGCAATGCGCAACATCTCCTGATATTATTTATATGGGCATGGCCTGATTTCATTACCTTACTAAAGGAAGCACCGCCTCTGCATATTTCTCGGGTTTGACATCAGAGGGTGCCGAAAAAGTGATCAGCAGCCTGCCACTGCCGAGATCAAGCCCGGATGTGTTTATCAGGCTGAATTCAAATCGTCTGCGGGTGTTTGGTGTATAAACGGCAACACCATTCGCAATTCCCACCCTGGTAACAGTGCCCTGCGGAGAGATGTGATCAACCGCAATATCCCCGAAAACAGAATAGTCTCCTGTGCGGTTGAAAACTATACCCAGCCTGGGAATTGTATCATTCTCAAAGCGGAGCTGCGGATCAGTGATGGTCACCCGTGCCGACGGCTCGCCAACCCTGATGATTGCGGGAATGGTGATTCCGAATATGGGGGTCAGCTTCACGGCTATCGAAGAGGGATCCGAAACTACCTCCTCCTCTTCGCCCAGGGGTTTCTCCCTGGGTACAGCCCTGAAATAGATATGCGACCTGTACTCACCCGGATCAAGGTTACCGCTACGGATAAGCTGGATCTTTACGGTCTGCGCTTCATTCGGACCAAGGGTTACCGTCCTGGGGAAATACCTCAGATAGGGACTCGCAAACTTCTGTCCCTCATCAGGTTCGGTGATTGACTCAAATCCGCCGTTCTCGGTCATCCTGATCTCTACCAGGGAGATGGCATATGTTGCCGTATCGTCTCCGATATTGGCAAGGTTGAGGTCCGTTGAACGTTTGTTTCCTTCAAACACAACCCTTCTGGGGGTGATGAGCAGGTTGCCCTGTGCCCATATATTTAAAGGAAAAAAGACCTGAAGCAGTATCAGGCCTGTAATTGAAAGTCGTAGCTGAAGCTTGGACATTATCTTACTTTTTTCTGGTTCCCTGTCAGTTGAAGTCAAAGGTGATTGTATATGTGCCTGTATAAATACCCACAGGATTGTCATTCAGGGTGCCAACCTTCAGGGTGGCGCCCACATAAACAGTCTGTGAGCCGTCTTCAAGCATCCCGGCGCCCGGTGTGGGCTCCGGCACTGATCTCCAGTCTTCAACCGTCATTGTGCGTGCTGTACCCATATGGGTAATCTTGACCGGCTCGGCAGGAAGGGAGATAGTGTATGCCACGCCCGGGTCTCCGGTTACATAGAAGCTCGCCGCATTGTGCGTGCCGCTTCCTGTCCATACACTGCCCATCACTGAAATATTGTTGTCAGGAGTAAGTACCAGTTCACCCCCCTGTGGCCCCGGAGAAAATTTCCCAAAGTTCATCTGTGATGTCTCAACGGCAGCAAGCGTTGTGATTACCTGCGCCGTGATATGCCCGGTTGCACTTACCGGAGGGGCTGTCTGCGCGAGACTAACCCATGCTGGCAAGGCAAACAGGCATAACAGACTGAATAAATATCTCCTGAAAAGGGTCATTGTAGCAGACCGGTTTGTTTTAAGCCGGATAACGGTCTATCAATTGTAGTTCACAGTCACGGTAAAACCGGCAGCATTCGTATAGGTGCCCGAAGCCTGGTTTGCACCAACGTTCAGGGTTGCACCAACGTTCAGCGTCTGGTTTCCGGTGGCATCAAGCGTACCCGTACCACTGGGGTTGCTGGTGAATGTGTTTACAGTCATTGTCTGGACACCATTGCTGATGTCGTGGGTTGCAGGAAGCGTAATTGCGTATGTTGCATTCGCAAGACCTGCAATTGTAAAACTGGCTGCAGTTACAGTTCCCGGCAGCGACGGCGAGGTAAGACCCGTAAGGGTACGGGTTCCTGCCGGTACAAGCACAACGGTACCGCCATCAGCATCAGCAACGATGTTGCCGAAACTCATGTCTGCGGTGCGGGTTATGGTTATCGGGGAAACAATCACGGCAGTTGCTGTAGCAGTTGCTGATGATGACTGTGCAAATGCTCCTGCTGCAAATGCAAACAGAACAATTGAGAATGCGAGGATCTTTTTCATCTTCTTTTTTTTAATTTATTAATTTTTAATTATTCATTTTCGGCCCATTCCGCTTTGGCCAGTTATACAGAATATCACGCAATGGGGTTACATGACATTTTGTGAACCGTAAAATTAAACGGATGAACAGGTCGATTATTTTGACGAACGGCAAATTATCAACAACTCCGTGCTGTTGTTAACAAAATCAAAAGCTGCTGCTTCCGTCCCAGCAGTGGGTACAGAGCTTTTCGCGCGGCAGGCCGATAGCCTGTATAAGATCATCAAGTCGTTGAAACATAAGTGTATCCATGCCCAGCATTGAGGAGATCTCTTTTACCATCAGATCATACTTCTCCGAATCGGGGTCAAGATATTCTTCAATGTTCTTTTCTTCACCCTCCAGCCTTACTATTGCCTTGCGGGATGCCAGCTCAAGTGTTGAACGCGATTGTGAGAAATTCAGGAAGGGGCACGG
>SBFZ01000107.1 GCA_006227095.1 Bacteroidota bacterium
TAAAAGAGGGGGAGAGGAAATATCATATGTATACTGATGCTTCCATACACGATTATCTGAAGAGATATTTCGGGTTTGACACTTTCAAGGGAAACCAGGAGCCGATAATAAAGAGCGTCCTTGAGGGGCATGATACTTTTGTGCTTATGCCGACCGGCGGCGGGAAATCGCTTTGTTACCAGCTCCCTGCAGTGATGATGGATGGTACCGCGGTAGTCATATCTCCCCTTATTGCTCTCATGAAGAACCAGGTTGACGCAATGCGGAACTTCAACACCACCGACGACGTGGCGCATTTCCTCAACTCGTCGCTTACAAAGACGGCCATTGCCAGGGTTAAGCAGGATGTCTCACAGGGCAAGACAAAGCTGCTCTATGTGGCTCCCGAGTCACTGACCAAGGAGGAGAACATTGATTTCCTGAAGAGCGTGAAGGTCTCATTCTATGCAGTTGATGAGGCACACTGTATCTCTGAATGGGGGCACGATTTCAGGCCTGAATACCGCCGCATAAGACCGATAATTGATACTATTTCCCGTGCACCCATTATTGCTCTGACTGCCACGGCAACGCCGAAAGTGCAGCATGACATCCTGAAGAACCTCGGGATTTCCGATGCACACGTTTATAAGTCGTCTTTCAACCGCCCCAACCTCTATTACGAGGTTAAGGCAAAGCAGGATGCCGCACGTGAGATAATCAAATACATCAAGAACAACCCGGGAAAGTCAGGTATTATCTATTGCCTCAGCAGGAAGAAGGTTGAGGAACTGGCCGAGACGCTGAAGGTAAATGACATAAAAGCGCTGGCCTATCATGCCGGGATGGACTCGGTTACACGCACATCAAACCAGGACAAGTTCCTGATGGAGGAGGTGGATGTGATTGTTGCAACCATCGCATTCGGTATGGGGATAGACAAGCCTGATGTCAGGTATGTCATTCATTTTGACATGCCCAAGAGCCTCGAGGGATATTACCAGGAGACCGGACGCGCCGGACGCGACGGGGGAGAGGGGAGATGCATCGCCTATTACAGTTATGACGATATCGTCAAACTTGAGAAATTCATGCAGGGCAAGCCCATTGCCGAACAGGAGATAGGCAAGCAGCTTTTACTGGAAACTGTCTCATATGCCGAGTCATCAACCTGCCGGCGCAGGATACTGCTGCATTATTTCGGAGAGGAGTATAAGCAGGAGAATTGTGAAGCTTGTGACAACTGCCTGCACCCCAAGACCCAGTTCGAGGGGCAGGACTATGTTGTAAGCATGCTTGAGACTGTGCTGGCGGTAAAGGAGAAGCACAAGGCAGATCATATTGCAAAGATCCTGGCCGGTACCCTGAACTCTGCCATCAAGTCATACAAGCATCATAAACTCGAGACTTTTGGCATTGACGAAGAGAAGGATGAGCGGTTCTGGAATATGGTCATCAGGCAGGCACTGATCAACAAGCTGCTGACCAAGGATATAGAGAACTACGGACTGCTGGGTCTGACCCCGAAGGGACACGATTTCCTGGAGAAGCCGGAAAGCTTCCTGCTCAACGAGGATCACGATTACACAGAGTCTGAGGATGAGGAGGCCTCCTTTGGCGCCCGCACTGCGGCTGCCGATGAGGAACTGCTCAGCATACTCAAGGACCTGAGGAAAAAGATATCAAAACAGGCCGGACAGCCACCCTATAATATTTTCCAGGATCCATCCCTGGAGGAGATGGCCATTCAGTATCCGGTAACCCTGGAAGAGCTTCAGAACATTACCGGTATCGGTGCCGGCAAGGCGCAGCGGTATGGTAAGGAGGTGGTTGAGGTTATCAAGAACTATGTGGCAGACAAGGAGATCATCAGGCCGCAGGACATGGTGGTCAGGTCAGTGGTCAACAAGTCGGGACTGAAGGTATACATCATTCAGAGCATTGACCGCAAGAGGACTTTTGAGGACATTGCTGATGCGAAGGGTATTGAATATGATGAGCTCCTGTCAGAGATTGAAGCCATTGTAAGCAGTGGTACGAAGCTGAACATTGATTACTACGTCAATTCAGTCATTGACGAAGACAGGCAGCAGGATATCTACTCGTATTTCATGGAGGAGGCAGAGAGCGGATCGCTTGAGGAGGCCATCAACGAGCTGGCCGGTGAGTTTGAGGAGGAGGAGATCAGGCTGGTTCGCATCAAGGTGCTGGCAGAGGGGAACTGAAACAGTTGGCAGTACCAGTAAGCAGTCGGCAGTTTGGGACTCAGACGGAGGATGAGGACCAATCCCGCATCCGCCATAGTATTCTGCCGCCCGGGTTATAGAAACCTTCCTCATGATGATGAATGGTTTTCTAATCAGAAGCATTAGACTATCTCCTGGCAAATCGTCCCGAGCCTGGCATGAGGCTCGCAATCCCCACCGTCATAAACCAGAACGGATAAATAATCTCCGAGGCTATGAATGGCAATGCTTTCAGGCGGTTGCCTCTCTTACGCAGTTCTCCGGCAATAAGCAGGTAATCAGGGATGGTTTTTACCGCGTATAAGGCTGCTGCCAGCGGTAAATATTTCACTGACATGAATGCTGCCACCGCGGCGGCGGCTACGGCGGCGTTGCACGCCGCCGTGGCTGCGGCGAGGCTGAGCGTGGCAGCGTCACGGTAATGAAATGTCTTGGATGCCCAGCGTGCACGCTGCCGCAACAGCGCCGCAGC
>SBFZ01000009.1 GCA_006227095.1 Bacteroidota bacterium
GATAAATATCAGAGTGCCGCACCGGTCTGATCAGACTGCTGCGTGTAGAGTTCATTCTGCCGCACCGGTCTGATCAGAGTGCTGCGCGTAGAGTTCATTCTGCCGTACCGGTCTGATCAGAGTGCTGCCCCCGACCAATCAGAGTACCGGTACAGAATATCAGACCTCAGTGTCGGCGATGTCATAAAGAAAATCGTTGTAGGGATATCTCGTCACGTGTATCTTCCTGACCTCTTCGTACAGCATCCTTCTCAGCTCATCGAGGTTATCCCGCTTTTTTGCCGAGATGAAAACGGTACGACGGTCTCCGTCCGTTGCCATCCAGGTCCTGCGCAGGTCATCGAGTGAGAGGTTCTCACGCTTCACAGGGGTAAGGTCATCTTCATCCTTCCGGGTGAATGAAAAGAGATCAGTCTTGTTGAATACCAGGATAGTTGGCTTATTGAGGGCCTCCAGCTCCTTCAGGGTGTTGTTGACCACCTCCACCTGCTCCTCAAACCCGGGATGCGATATGTCAATCACATGAAGAAGGAGGTCGGCCTCCCTTACTTCATCGAGGGTTGATTTGAATGATTCAACCAGGTCATGGGGAAGCTTGCGTATGAATCCGACAGTGTCGGAGAGAAGGAACGGGAGGTTTCCAAGTACCACCTTCCTCACTGTGGTATCAAGGGTGGCAAAGAGCTTGTCCTCGGCAAAGACGTCAGACTTGCTTACCTGGTTCATGAGGGTAGATTTTCCTACGTTGGTATAGCCAACAAGCGCAACCCTGACCATCTTTTCCCGCCCTTTGCGCCGAGTGCTCATCTGGGTGTCAATCTTCTTGAGCTGCTCCTTCAGACGGGTGATCTTGTCACGAATTATACGGCGGTCGGTTTCTATCTCAGTTTCACCGGGGCCACGCAGACCGATACCTCCGCGCTGCCGCTCGAGGTGTGTCCACATGCCGGTCAGCCTGGGCAACAGATACTGATACTGGGCCAGCTCCACCTGGGTGCGGGCGTGTGAGGTCCGGGCACGGCCGGCAAAGATGTCAAGGATCAGGTTGGTGCGGTCAATGATACGGCAGTTGAGTTCCTTCTCAATGTTTCGCATCTGGCTGGGAGTGAGTTCATCATCAAAAATAGCCAGGGTTATCTCACTGGCAGCCACAAAGGCAGCTATCTCCTCAGTCTTGCCCTTGTTGACATAAGTCCGTGGATTGGGATGCTCAACACGCTGAAGGAACATCCTGACCGGTTCCGCCCCTGCCGTTTTGGCAAGGAACGCAAGCTCATCGAGGTACTCGCGGGCTTTGGCCTCACTTATCTCCGGGGTGATGACCCCTATCAATACCGCTTTTTCTATTGTACTTAAGGTTAATCAGTTCTGTAATACTTTTACCCTGCACAGCAACAGCAGCTCTTGCCCGGGTGCATAATATGCCACAGGGCGGTTACCTCCCGGCCTCTTTTATGGCAGGGAAGCAGCCGCCCCGGACTGTGCGTTGCAGGCGCTCAAAAATAATACAAACTAATTAATAAACCTCCTGTTGGCTTCCATGAAGCCCCTTATGGCATTCTTGAGGTTCTCTGAGCACATGATTACCATGTCTATGTCCATCGGGAATTCAACCGGCTTCGACTGGATCATTCTCTTCTGTTCTGCAGTAAGAGCCTCAGTGTCGCCGATTGCCCTGGCGGAGATATGCTCGAAATCTGACCTGGCGCCTATCGGCTCCTTCTTGATTGTCCGTTCCGGGTAGAGTGACATCATCTCAACATCGCCCTGGATAACGCACTCCTTGACCTGAACTGTCTGAATCAGGGCGCACTGGATCTCCTTGAATTTCTTTTCCTTGATGTCATTGCCAAGCGAATCCTTCCTTACATTGCCCCTGGCATCCAGAACATAACGGAAACCGTCTTCAACAGTAGCCTTGACGAGGGTGTCACGCTGAAACTGTCTGTCAGGACTAACCGCAACGTTCCGAAGGTTGACGTTGATCAGGTAATCAATCTGGGTATCTTCGTTTGGCATCGCTGTATAATACTCCACCCACTCGCTGTTAAGCCTTGGCAGGTCAAGAGCCAGGAGATCCTGTACAAAATCATCGGGGAACTTGATCACCGAGTAATTCTTAATGGTGACATAGGCACGGCTGATGCCAAGGTAACGTGAGTCCTGCATCATCTGGTCAATATCCGGGTAATCCCCGGCATATTCCCTTGCACGGGCAAATTCGGCATAAGCCTGACGGTATGCCTCCTTGGTGTTGTTCTTCATCAGCTCCTGGCCATGGGCGTAGTAGAAGTCGGCAGCGTTCTTTTTGGCAGTCACCATCTCCTGCATGTAGTCGACATAAGGCCATTCGATGGTTCTCCCCTCGTACCTGATCGGGGTTACTGTACGTACTGCAGCCTGACGGTCATTCATTTTCCTGTAGATAAGGTAGATCTCGTCCCAGGCGTTGGTCAGGCCTTCGAGCTTCAGGTAACGGATTCTTTCATTGTCCTGTTCGAGGGCAATGTTCATCGCACGTTCCAGGGTCTCGATGTCCTTTGAGCTGTCGGGCTTTTTCCTTAGTTCAGCCACAGCCTTGTTGATGGCAGCATCATAGTTGCCGATCTCAAGTTGTTTCTTTGACGATCCGCAGCCCGACAGGAGCAGGGCTGCAACAAATAAAATTCCGATGGTCCTTTTCATAATGCAGTGTTTAAAAAACCCCGCTGCTTTTTTGAAGGCGGGGTTTGTATTAAACGCTGTATCTCTCTGATTATTGCAGCTGGAAGATAATCGGTATTGAATATCTTACCCTGACCGGGCGTCCGCGCTGCATACCGGGTTCCCATTTGGGTGATGCGGACACTGCTTCCTTTGCTGCCTCGTCAAGCAGGGCATCAACACTTCTGGAGATGCTCACATTGCTGACTGTTCCGTTGGGTTCCACCACGAAGGTGATGAATACTCTTCCCTGGATGCCGTTTTCTGCGGCCAGTTCCGGGTAACGTACCCTTTTCTGCACCCACTCACGGAACTTGTTGATGTCACCGCCCCTGAACTTGGGCATATCCTCAACTATCACGAAGATCTCATCTTCCACTTCTTCCTCTTCAGCCTGCAGCACCGGAGCGTAAATCTCCACCACCTTGTCTTCGGAAGTTTCGTCGTCTTCGAATCTCACTTCATTTTCGATAACCACGTCATCTTCCACTATCTCAAAGAGGTCAGTGACAGTTACCTCCGGAGGGGGTATCTCTTCAGGGGGTGTTTCCTCGGTGACGGGTATCTGCTCCTCCTCTATTGCCTCTTCGCTCATGCCGGCAAACATAGAGTCTTTCTTCTGGCCGCTTGTCCATTCCATTGCGCCGAGGCAGACTATCAGGGCAATAATAAGGCCCACCTGCAGAAACAATGTTTTCTTCTTCTCCAGGTTTGCCTTTTCATTTTTCTTCAGTTCCATCGTATTGCTTTTATAGGCACCTCAAAGTTACAAAATTGTTTGGCATCTCCTACCGGGATGTATAAACTGATTTGGAAAAAATTTCTATATTTGCACCGCTCTGCGGGTTTCACATCAGTAAGCCTCCCTGAATTGGCAGGAACGGCCGGAAGCAATGCAGGGCAGGTGTTTTTTGATTTAACGGGGATATAGCTCAGTTGGCTAGAGCGTGTGACTGGCAGTCACAAGGTCAGGGGTTCGATTCCCCTTATCTCCACTCTGATAATAAGGCAGTTGTGATTAAATATCATAACTGCTTTTTTATTTGAATGAACGGGAGAATAAACATCTGCATCAAAGAGCTTTGAAATACATTATTAAGGCAGAATTAGTCAAGACATAATCTATACAACAACTGCCTCATTGCTGACTATCGTTCCATCTCTCTTAGATGTTGATGTGCCTGGGGTAATACCCATGGGATTATTTGAAGGCTTGTAGTAATAACTGCTCCCGGGGAAGTCTGCCCATTTAAACAGCTCAGTCTTAGCAGTATGATGCTGATACTGATTAATACTACTCATTGTGCCTTCGAGCCGATAGGAGTTTTTTAAAGCTCTGTTTTACCTTGACCTCCAGGGGTAAATTTTCTTCGTGTTAATGTCATGGTTGCCAAGTTTAATAAGACCTTAATTGCTTTTCAAATTATTTCCATCTGTTTTGGGGGATTAGACATATTTTATTGTAATTTTATTCGTAGCAGATTTACTGTACAATTGAAAGGAACATTACTGTTAATGATATGAATGGTAATTTCCTTTTGACAGAGAAAAGAGTCAATGTAACTGAACCACGTTTAAAGTTTTAATATTCTAAAGCTATGAAAGGGAGACTAATCTTAACATGCTGCCTATTACAGCTTTCATTACTCAGCGGTTATGGCGCAGAAAACGGAAAGGATTTTATAATTAAAATCACAAAAGACACTGTATTCGGGAAAGCTGAAATATTATCTGATATCGAATATCGTACTTCAATCCCCTTCTATGATGAAAAGGGGGAAAAGACCAGGTACTCACCCGAAGAAGTACAGGCTTTTTACATCGGGGAAGATAACAGATATTTTGAATCCAAAACCATCATGATGAATGGAGAGAGTGTAAAGGTCTTTCTAAGGTGCCTGGTAAAGGGTGAAACAAGTTTGTACCTTTTAAGGGACTTTGAAGAGCCTACGCTAAGTTTCTATTACCAGAGAAAGGACTATTTCGCAACACTTGACAATACCAAAACGGTTAAGAACATAGATGGCAGGCTGTACAATGTTTATAATTACGAATACATTGCGACTCTCAAGAACGAACTGGTGGATATCTGCCCGGGACTGCTGGGTTCGGTCGATGAGGTAAAATATAGTGAAAAGGAGCTGGCCTCTTTCATCGAGAAGGTTAACAAGTGTCTTTCTCCCGAAATACCTTCCAATACTTACATGGCAAATAACAGATTCGAATTCAGAACAGGGATCATTACCGGTGCAGGGCTGGACCGGTATTATCCGGCGAAAGGCACCAGCTTTGGAGTCGGTTTTTACCAGGAGGTGAAGCTCCCTGAGACATCAAGAGCCCTCTTCCTCAGTTACGGACTCGAACTGGGGTATGGGTTAACTGTCAAAGATACGCTGAATAACCGGTGGAGTTATCAGAAAGTATCTGTTCCAATACTAATTAATTATGAGTTCGGGGGGCAGAAAATTACAACCTATATCCTTGCGGGCGTTAATTTTCTGCACTATCTTGACCTTAACAAGAAAACCCGTGAGTCTCCGACAGAGGGTATCACAGGTGGAACAGTATACCCACTTACAATAGGGTGTGGCGCAAAAACGAAGAGGTTGAATCTAATATTCACATCCAATATTTTTGATACCAGATTGAAGTTGGGATATTATTTCAAGTAGTAACCCTAAATCCCGGAAATAAGGCAATCACGCAATCAGGTTCATGAAAGAAGGCAAGATTCCTGACTTTCCTTCGTATGCATTAAGGTTATTGTTTTAATGAAATCGCCTGCCCGCCTAAACGATACAAGAACTGACTGAATCCAGTCTGCCGTTCCAGCGCAGTCTGCATTTCCGTTATTGCCTTCCCGGCTACATGACCTACTGTGTCATTTGACATAAATATGATCATTGAAGAACCTCACAGACAAATAATTATATGACGTAATGAATTCTGTTGAGGAATTACTTGATCATTGGAATATCTACGACCTGGGTGTGAAAATTTCCGGCAGCGCGATCATTAAAGATATTCTGCTTAATGTATATGAATCTGGAAATACCTGGGTAATGATCCTGGAGGTAAAGCATAGATCATATTTTTGAAAGGTCTCCAAAATTGCGGCACTCAGGCTGGTTGAAGGGTCCCCATTCAGGAATAATTTTAATCGTAAACTCTGCTTCCAAAAGTCAGAAGCCTCGACCAATTTCAACCAGCATTTAGTATATAATCATAAACCACCAGATAACAGTTGGGTACATTAGGCGGGGCATGGTCAATTAACAACGAAGGAGATTGCACAGATACACCAGCACATGCAATGGAAATGTATTTCCGGAAACTGATTATACTATTGGTGATGGCAAGAAATCACCTTATAGTTACTGGAGTTACAGCTATAAACCTGAGAGAGATAACTTTTATATTTTCGCAGCTAATGTTAGCGGAGGTTACTCGACATTAATCGGTTCATTTACTGCCGAAAACAAATGGTGCCAGGAGACATTTGAAGGGTTTAATCGTGACAAATATAGTGGTAAGGAAGAATTTGTTTTTAATACACCAACAAGTTGCACTCTAACTCACTTTGATGCAGATGGAGTAAAAGTTAATGAATTCAAAATGATAAAAGTTGAATAATACGGAATAGCAAAGCCCTCGGACTACCGGGGGCTTTTTTTAAAATGGAAAGACCCTCCTATATTGAGGCATAAATCCTGAAAAGGATATGCAAATTTGACTCTCATGGAGCAACCTCGCCTATTTTTCTTTTTGGTAGATTGAGAATATTATCTGGCATAAACTACCAAACCTGTTACATCATTATTTGATCCTGACAAGTGTTACATAGTTTACCTTGGCAAAGGGTTCGAGGAATGTAAACTGTAGTCCTGTTCCAAAATTAATTTCACAGCTTCCGGATTCCATATTTCAAGTTGGTTTTCCTGCGAGTTGCGTTTGCCAACTTTGTGGCTTGTCCGGTGCAGTTTCCCGGTAATTCCGGTCAGGCCACCAGAATTCGCTGCCACAATTTCGATGAGATTGTGTTCTCAGCTATGGCTGTCACAGGAACAATAATTGCCTGTCCTCGCCTTTTCAAAACATTCCCGCCCTTCCCTGAAGGAATAAAAGGCCAGTCCGAGCGTTCCGAGAGCGTCAATATAGGGTATCCTGAACAGCTCATAAGCCACACTTGACACCAGGAGAATAACTGACATGTAAATACAGACTTTGGTGCATTCAGCGTCTGCAATTATTGCGGCAGAATTGAGCTGCCTACCCACCTTCTTCTTGCCATAGACGAGCAACAGCATTACAGCTATCGATACAAGGGAAACAACAATGCCCCACACCGTGGTTTCAGGTTTATGGGCAGTAACAATATTGTAAATCCCTGTCAACACCAGTCCTGCGGTCAGGATATAGAATGAAACCCCGGTTATCTTCAATGCAGTACGCTCAAAATCATCCCTGGATGACCCGGGATTCCTCCATAATCTGATGATCATATGCGCAATGCCGACTCCTGAGATGACCTCCGCAAAGCTGTCAAGACCAAAACCAAGCAAAGTAAAGCTCTCATCGCTGATGCCGAAAAAGACTGAGATCAATCCTTCAACGATATTGTAGAAGACTGTGAATAAGGCCAGATAAAAGGCGTATTTATATAGTCTGTTAATCTCCATATCAATGACTGACATCGTTATGATGGAACAAGGAGCCGGTAGCAATGTTCATTTTCAATACATGCCTCCATACTTCACTACAAAGGTGCTGCTTTCAGTTCAACATCACATTCCCATTATTAAATCTTTTACCCCCTCCTGAAAATATATTTGACTTCTGCATTAAGCCGGCGTAACTTTATTTTCCCAATAACTCCCAGAGAATATGAAAAGAATTAACCGCAGAGACTTCCTGTCAAGGTCAACCATATGCATGGCAGGAGTAGGCATCGCCGGGACTGGCTCAGCATACAGCCGGGAAACGGGCAACCATAAACAGGAAAAGGATCAGGAACAGCCTGCAATACGTGAATACAGGATCCTGGGGCGGACCGGGTTCAAAGTATCTGACATCGGATGTGGCTTTCCGGGTATGGCAAACGAAAGT
>SBFZ01000317.1 GCA_006227095.1 Bacteroidota bacterium
ATAAGCGTACCGCTCAGGCTGAGCCTGGTCTTCACCGGGTATTTGGTCAGCTCGGCCAGTATCTCTTTCATAGGCCTCTCAAGATTGATTTCTACCGGTTTATCAAGCTCAGGAGCCTTTTCAGGCACAAACCTGGCCGGCTCTGTATCAAGCTGCTCGATGAAGATGCCGTCAGCGGTTATCTTCCCCTTTATATTACGGTCAGCACTGCAGCTGACGCCTATCCCAACCGGGCATGATGCCGCATGTCGCGGCAGACGGATGACCCTCACGTCATGCACGAAGTATTTTCCCCCGAACTGGGCCCCTACTCCAAACTCCTGGCAGATCTTTTCAACCTTTTCCTCCCACACCCTGTCACGGAATGCACGGCCCGCAGCATTGCCCGAATCCGGCAGGTCATCAAGGTAACCCGCCGAAGCAAGTTTGACTGTCTTTAGCGTCATCTCGGCCGATGTGCCGCCAATTACCAGGGCAAGGTGGTATGGAGGGCACGCAGCCGTACCCAGGTCTTCAATCTTCTCGCGGATGAACCTGCTGAGTGAAGCTTCGTTCAGCAATGACTTCGACTGCTGGTATAAAAATGTCTTATTGGCTGACCCTCCGCCCTTGGCTATGAAAAGAAATTTATACTCGTCACCTGGGCATGATGCAATGTCAATCTGTGCCGGCAGGTTACTCCCGGTATTCTTTTCCTCAAACATGGTGGCAGGTACAATCTGTGAATAACGGAGGTTCTTCTCATTATATGTCTCCCATATTCCCTTGCTGAGATGAAGCGCATCATCAGTCCCGGTAAATACATCCTCCCCCTTCCATGCCATGGCTATTGCAGTACCGGTATCCTGGCACCACGGCAGCTTCCCCTCCGCGGAAATAACCGTGTTGCGCAGCATCACCCACGCCACGAACCGGTCATTGTCGGTAGCCTCCGGATCATCAAGTATATTCGACAGTTTCTCAAGATGCGAGGTGCGCAGATAAAAATTCACGTCAATGAATGCCTGTCGTGCAAGCAATCTGAGTGCTTCAGGCTGAACCTGAAGCATCTTCCTGCCGCAACATTCCGTCATCCTGACATGATCAGAAGTTAACCGGCGATACTTTGTCTCATCCTTCCCGTGCTGGAAGGGTTTTTCATAGATGAATTCTCCCATGGCTTTATTCTTTTTAGGGCATTGCTCTTTCAAAGATAGGAAGCCAGCAGGCAATAAACAAGGGCAATTTCATTATCCTGCAAAGACGGAACCTGATACACAAATCAGTCCGTGGAAAGTGGCAAGTAAGGCAACGGAAAATCAAGCCCGTCAACCAGGCCGGGAAGCTAAAACGAAACAAGTTATTTATAATTCGTCTAAATAAGCAGGATTCACAAAAAATATCCATCAGGCCGAAAACGTTTGAAATAACCGAAACAACGCAAACGCCCGAAAAATCGGCATTTAGAAGCCTCAAAGCCCTATTGCCGAACCGGATTTTCAACTAATTTTGAATAGGTTAACGGAACAGGGTAATAAAACTAACAGCAACCTAACGATGAATGTGATCTACAGACGCAAGCCCGGACTCTCCTTCTGGCAAATCTGGAACATGAGTTTTGGTTTCCTGGGCATCCAGTTTGGCTTTGCCCTTCAGAACGGTAATGTGAGCCGTATTTTTCAGACACTGGGAGCAAAGATTGATGACATACCGATACTGTGGATAGCGGCACCGGTGACAGGACTCCTGGTACAACCGATAGTGGGCCACATGAGTGACCGGACATGGAACCGTCTCGGGCGACGCCGTCCATATTTCCTTACGGGAGCCATCCTCGCATCACTGGCACTGGCAATCATCACCAACTCACCGACCTGGATCTTTGCAACGGTGATGCTGTGGATCATGGATGCCTCCATCAACATCTCCATGGAACCCTTCAGGGCCTTCGTTGGTGACATGCTCTCATCAGAACAGCGGACGTCAGGATTTGCGATGCAGAGCTTCTTCATAGGAATCGGAGCGGTTGTAGGCAGCTTTCTTCCATGGATGCTTGCCAACTGGTTCAATGTACCGGAGGTCCCCGCCGAAGGCAAACTGATACCTTTCAACCTGAAGCTTTCATTCTATATCGGTGCAGCGGTATTGCTCCTGGCGGTACTCTGGACCATAATACGGACAAGGGAGTATTCTCCCGCCGAACTCGAGGAGTTCGAAAAAGGGGAAAGGGTTGCCCGCGGCGAACTGCCGGAAGAGAAGGCAGCACCGGCGGTATCGGCTGATGCTGACAAGGAAGCATCAGAAGCCCGCAAAGGGGAAGCAGCCCGGGGGCTTGAATCAGTATCAAAACCCACAGGTGACATTAATTTCTACCGGCCGGGCATTATATGGCTTGCGGTGGGTCTTGTGCTTACCCTGATCCTCTCAAGGGTCAACCTGGAGAAGGAACTGTATGTCGTCACCGGCGGTATCGCCCTGTTCGGGCTTCTTCAGATCATTGCCGGCCTGCTTAAATCGGGCGGAAAGGGAGGAAACGGCCTTAACAGCATCCTGACCGACCTTAAGCACATGCCACTGACAATGGGACAGCTGGCCGTGGTTCAGTTCTTCACATGGTTTGCCCTCTTCTCGCTCTGGATTTATACAACCTCTGCCGTCACCTCGAAGATATACGGCACCAGTGACACAACATCGCTGGCCTATAATGAGGG
>SBFZ01000059.1 GCA_006227095.1 Bacteroidota bacterium
TTCAACAACTCAGGCCTTGTCCTGTAAGTATCAAGAACCAGTTCCCCAAAGAGGGTATTCGCCCAGGCAAACCACTTGCGGGTAAACTGCGAGGGATCATCCTTCATGAACGACTCATGCATGAATCCTGTGGCTGCATGTGTATTCTTAAGCATCCTGAGAGATGATAAAACATCATAGTCGCCGGACGCCGTCAGCGCCTTCATGGTGATGGCTATGGGCCAGATGCGGTTGAGGCCGGTATGCGGACTCCCAACGCCGTGGCCGCTGATGCCCGAAAAATAATACGGATTACTGCGGCTCAGGACAAATTTACGGGTACGCTGGTAAAGCGGATCGGCCCGGTCAATGGTTCCAAGGTAAGGCATGCTAAGCAGGCTGGGGACGTTGGCATCATCCATGAAATTGTAGTTGTAAAAACCGTCAGTCTCGTAGGGGATGATCTCACCATGATCAGGATGCAATGCACGTGCGTATTTAGTCAGTGCCGACTCAACCTCATCAGCCAGGGCGGTGGCATCTGACGCCAGTGCCTCATCGCGGGTGACGGAAGAGGCTATTTCGGCAATCTGCCGCAATGACCTGACCGCAAAATAATTTGACGGTATGAGGAAAGGCCATATGGTAGCATCATCGGAGGGCCTGAAGATGGAGACTATCAGTCCTACCGGGTTTACCGGATTGCCATAGCCTGCCCCGGCAACGGTGTCTGTCTGCCACCCGGTGACCCTCTGAAACTTGTACGGCCCGGGATTTTCCTTTCTCTGCTGCTCCCGGAAGGTCTTGATGATCAGATTCATGGCCGAAACCCATGATGCATCAAAAACCGAGGTGTCTCCGGTGGTTTTCCAGTAACCATGTGCCAGCCTGACAGGATAGCAGAGTGAATCTATCTCCCACTTGCGCTCATGCAGCTCGGGCTTCATGTCGGTGAGGTCATTCATCCATTCGCTCTGGCCGGGTCCGTCATTGAAGGCATTTGCGTAGGGATCGATATGGATGCACTTCACCTGCCTGTTGATGACGCCGGCAATGAGATCCTTGAGTTGCGGGTCGCGATTTGCAAGAGAAACATAAGGCCAGACCTGTGCCGAGGAGTCGCGCAGCCACATTGCATGAATGTCACCGGTGATGACAAATGTGTCTGGCCTGCCCTCCTTTTCCGAAAAATTTACAGTTGTATCAAGTGTATTGGGAAAGCAGTTGGAGAAGAGCCATGCGAGCTCACTGTCGGCTCCGAGGAATGACTGAATCTCCTTTATTGTCTCTTCAACCGCATTGCTGCGGAATTTTCGCATCCTGGGGGCAGGCCTCCTGTCAGGCCAGGGTGCTGCTTTTCCCGAAGCAAAGCCAGCGACTCCTTCCGTGGGGGCAGCTTTTCCCGAGGCAAAGGCAGGGATGCCTGCCGTAAGGGCGGCTCCCGCCACCATGCTGTTCCTGATAAACCTTCTGCGTGTCGGCATCTTTCTATCTTTTTGCTGAGGGTTTGTTCCTGAGTGAAACATCCTTAACATACATCCCGCCAATATCCCAGTCCTGCTCCAGAGCCCAGTTTATCTTGACCTCCAGCTCACTGGGATAAAACGAGACCGGTTCCGGCAGCCGTGCCAGGTTATAATCACCTGTGGTCCAGACCCCGTCAGAATTAAGGTCATAAATTACCTTAAGGCGGTATTTGCCCTTGTCAAGAAGGGGGAAGAAGACCTCTCCCGGACTCCTGAGATGCTTTTCTCCTGCCACCCTGTCCCTGTCAGCTATCAGCTGGACAATGACATCGCCATCATACCCGGTGAGTGCCATTTTTATACTACCGAAATCCTCCTCCGTGGAAACCTGGAAACGGTACATTGCAGAGTCTGTGGCCGTACCGAAAATGTCACTGAAAGCACCGGTGTTGGCGAGCAACGAATATGATCCGCCCGGCTCAAGGGATGCCTTCAGCAGGAAACGGCGCGATGAGGTTGTGTCTCTCACGAATTCATAGGGCAGCACCTTCTGAACAGAGTCAACGGTCTGCGTTAAGCGTATAAGCGATGTATCCGGATCATTCAGCGGAGTCGCAGACCGGAAGAAGGGTACGGTACCCGGCCTGATCCTGCCTGTTATGTTCGTGGTGAGGGCCAGTCCCGGTAGCCTGCCTGTGCCTCCCCTCGGGATGGGAGGCTTTATGTACCTGAAACTGACCGTGTCAGTCCGGGCAATCACTGTGGCTGTGCTGTCGGTAAAGGGATAGGTGAGCATCGCCTCGATCAGGTCAAGGTTGTACACATCGGGATTTGTTATCCAGACCATAAAGGTGTCGCGGGCAATATTATGCTCCATGTACCAGGAGGTGCTGTCAGCACCTGACAGGGCTACTGAAACCTGCCCGCTGTCGGCCGGCAGGGCCAGTCCGAAGGCTATACCCCATGAGCTCTTCCTTTCAGTGAATTTCAGATATTGCTTTTTCAGCGTCTGCTGGAAGGCATAGAGCCTGTGCAGGCCGAACACAAACTTATCAGGTTTTGTGGTCTCCGGTGCGGCTGCGGGCCTGTAGGTAACAGTGTCAGGCAACATCCCGAAATAGTTCTCCGGAGTAATCCGTATTAACGAATCGCTGAAGGCGAATATCTCATCATCAAGGTCATACAGGGTATTGCCGTTCATATCCTTCAGGGCATACAGCCTGTAGTTACCGGGTCTGATGTTGCTGATCATGAATCCTCCTGAAGGATCAGGCCGGGATATATAGGCCGGAAGCACTTTCCGGGGAGCCGTATCAGAAAGGTTGGAATGCATTATCACAGTCACATCCTCAACTATCTCGAGATCAGAGGCATTGAACACATTACCCGTCAGTGACAGGGAGTCGAGAAACGGCCCGGTGGAAAAGACATACTGGTAATTGGGGATGGGATTGTTTTCATTGTTGTCACGGATGGCATCCTGGAAATAGAAGGTGTAAGTGGTACTGTCAGCCAGATCATCCTCCCAGGTGACAACCAGGTTCTTTCCCCTGAGCTTTATATCAGGTTTTGTTGCCAGGGGTGGCGAGACCATGAATTTTTCGGTTATGCGGTCAAGTACCACATACTCGTCGAATGTGATGGAAAACGTCTTTCCGCTGAACATAACCGTTCCGTTTTCAGGAAGGCTTTTCAGTATTACAGGAGGATCATTATCCTTCGGTCCGCCGGTCGGAGCGCTTATCTTTGCACAGGAAAGCACAAAGAGCATTGCAGCAACTGTCAGCCCGAGACTGCCTGATATGTATTTCCCGCGATCCACCACCTGCAAACTTACATCAAATTTTGTTACATGATAATTGTGAAGGAGTGGCACTGCGATGCATTTTGAGGGCAACAGTGGCAAAAAGAGCATCAGAGTGAATTTGATCAGTGGTTTCCTTTTAAGGAGAAAAGGCACACCTGTTCCTTTTTTACATAAATTTGTATTCCAAACACCACAACTATGGAGCTTCAGATAATTCCGTGGAACGTAGAACCGGAGATCTTCCGGATAGGCAACTTCGCAGTCAGATGGTACGGACTGCTCTTCGCATCGGGCTTCGTCTTCGGTTACTACCTGATGAAGAGGATCTTCAAAAACGAAGGGCTGGGAGATGCAACCCTTGACAGGTTAACGGTTTATGTGGCCATAGGAACCATAGTAGGAGCCAGGCTGGGACACTGTTTCTTCTATGAACCCGAATACTATCTTGCCAGGCCTCTTGAGATTCTGAAGGTATGGCACGGCGGACTGGCAAGTCATGGTGCGGCAATTGGTATCCTGCTTGCCCTGTGGCTGTTTGTAAGAAAGGAGAGGAAACCCTTCATATGGGCCATCGACAGGGTGGTGATTGTTGTGGCACTTGCCGGGGCACTGATACGGCTGGGTAACCTGATGAACTCTGAGATTTACGGTGTTGAAACCACCCTGCCGTGGGGATTTGTATTCCTGCAGAACGGTGAGACGGCACCCAAACATCCGACACAGATTTACGAGGCCCTGGCCTACCTGATCACATTCGGGGTACTGATGCGCATCTACTGGAAAAACCTGGGGAAACAAAAGCCCGGACTGCTCTTTGGGGTATTCCTGCTTATGGTCTTCGGATTCAGGTTCTTCGTTGAATACGTCAAGGAAGACCAGGTTGCCTTCGAGGCCGGAATGAAGCTGAATATGGGTCAGTGGCTGAGTATACCGTTCGTGCTTGCGGGTATTGCCATACTGGTCTGGGCCTGGAGGCACAAACCGGCACCGTTACCGTTGACGACTCCGGGCGGAAAAAAGGGAGTTCCCAAAAAATAGGCTGCTGCTTCGCCCGGGGCGGAAGAAAATCCAAATGCTGACCGGGGAGTCCGGGAAGAATATAATCCCCGGGGACGGGGAAGCAAATAATCCTGGAATTATGTAATCCCTGAGACCGGGAACACTTATTTACTGCTTTTTCAGGATCCCATTGAATATCAGACGCAGTATCGCATCCAGCCGGTCATTGATATCCATTTCGCGCTTGCGCCAGAAGAGAGGTACTTCCATCCCCTTGAGCATGGTCTGGATTGCCATGGCAGTATATTCACTGTCTTCGACGGCAAAGACACCCCTGTTGTTTCCAACATAGACCAGCAGCCTGAGTATGGCAAGCTCCTCCCGGTCATACCTGGCCCTGATCTTTTCGATGAACTCATAATGATCCAGGTTCTTGTCGAAGACTGCATTGTAATAGTTTGACAGCTTCGCGAACTCTTTCATTCTGACGTGTATGTAACTTCTTAGCTTGTCAGGGGGGGAATCCACCTCCTTGATGGCAGCCGTAAGCCTCGCACGAAGCTGGTTGGCCTCATGCAGCACCACGGCCTCGAAGATCTCCTCCTTGCTTGAAAAATAGTAGTAGATTGAACTCTTCCCCTTCTTCAGCGCCCTCGAGATCTCATCCATCGTTGTCTTCCTGAAGCCATAATGACTGAAAATCCGGCTGGCTGTCAGGATGATCCGCTTTCTGTATTCTTCTTTATCTACCATAGGTTTGAATCTTATGCAAAGATAATCAATTCTTTCTATTGAGGTAGAACAAACAGGTCGGAAATTCGAAAACAAAAGCTGTCAAATTATGTAAAGGTGCTGATTATCAAAATCAGTGTAATTATTCTTAATTTTACGGATTATTTCAGGTGGGAAGAGAATCTGATGAAGATCGGGGAAAGGCACTACAGGAGCATCTGGCAGGATGAGGATAACGGGCAGGCGGTTCATGTGATTGACCAGCGCAGGCTTCCTTTTCATTTTGAGGTGATTTCACTGAGAAGTGCCGGTGATGTTTATGATGCAATCCGCGACATGGCTGTAAGGGGAGCACCTCTCATCGGGGCTGCCGCAGCATGGGGTGTTTATCTTTCATTCATGGAGCATGCCGGCGGGCCGGAAAAGCATGGCGGCGGAGACCGGGGTCGCGGGCCGGAAAAGCATGGCGGCGGAGACCGGGGTCGCGGACCGGAAATTCACTCCGGTACTGAACAGAGACCGGTCGCGGATGTTTATGATTCAGTGATGAGTGATGCTCAGCGGATTAAGTCTGCCAGACCCACTGCCGTCAATCTCTCATGGGCGGTTGATTACATGACCGGGGTGCTGAAGAATTTTCCGGATGCTGAGGTATTGCGCAGGGCTGCACAGGGATTATGCGATGAGGAGGCTGAGAGAAGCAGGCTGATTGGCGAATATGGCCTTCCTCTTATTGAAGAGATAAGCAGCAGAAAGGGTGGAGCGGCCGTCAATATACTGACACACTGCAACGCCGGGTGGCTGGCATGCGTCGATTACGGCACCGCACTTGCACCTGTATACCTCGCACACGACAGGGGTATAAGTGTACATGTGTGGGTTGATGAAACCCGTCCGCGGAACCAGGGAAGCCGCCTGACGGCCTGGGAGCTGATGACCCATGGTGTGCCATGTACGCTTATCACTGACAATGCCGGAGGACACCTGATGCAGAAGGGGATGGTGGACCTTGTGCTGGTGGGATGCGACAGGGCAACGGCATCGGGAGACGTGGCAAACAAGACCGGGACATATCTCAAGGCGCTTGCGGCATATGATAACGGGGTGCCATTTTACTCCGCACTACCGGTGTCAACATTTGACCTGTCGGTTGACCGTCCTGAGCAGATTGAGATAGAGGAGCGTGACGCCGGAGAGGTGAGGACCATTGATGGTATTGCCATTGCCCCTGAAGGTGTCAGGGTTTCGAATTACGGATTTGACGTGACGCCCGCACGTCTTATCACCGGACTGATTACTGACCGGGGTATTTGCAGGGCAGATAAGGAATCGGTATTAAAAACAGTATCATAGTTTGTATGGAAGGTTTTGTCAAGTTCAACTGCTACTGGAGCCAGTCAGGCTCGGTGATCACTGATGAGCAGTATGAGATCATCAATCACTGGAGGGAGATACTCTTCAATCTTGATCTGATAGGTGCATTTGAGAACGGAGTGGGATTCGGGAATATTAGCATACGCCTCGGCAAGTCGTCACAGTTCATAATCACAGGGTCATCAACAGGTGACATCCCCGAGCTTGAGCCCGGGCATTATGTAAAGGTATCATCATACAATATCGATGATAATGCCGTCATGTGCCTCGGCCCGCTGAAGGCATCCTCGGAGTCACTCACTCATGCTGCCATCTACGGGGCTGATTCAGGCACCAATGCAATCATTCATGTGCATTCTGTCAGGCTGTGGGAGGAGCTGATGAACAAGGTGCCCACCACTGATCCCTCTGTTGAATACGGCACCCCGGCAATGGCACGGGAGATGATCCGTATTTTCAGCGAACCGGAGGTTTTTGAGAAGAGGATCATAGTCATGGCCGGTGACCGCGGCGGTCTCATCACCTTCGGGTATGACCTGGATGAGGCAGGGAGTGTGCTGTTTGATTACATCAACAGGCAATAGAAGAACGATTTGTCAACCTTTTAAAGAGATCCCTGTCACCATTATGCATCCCTCCTGATGGCAAAACAGAAAACCTCCCGTGTACCCAGGCCAAATGCTTTTCTGTATTATACGGTTGGTTTTTTTGCCGGTCTGTATTACAGGTGGGTTCATGGGCTCAGGGTAGACCGCTCAGCCATCAGGGGGATCAAACCCCCTTTTCTTGTAATTGCCGGGCATACGAGCTGGCTGGACTTTATGACCGTAACCATTGCTCTTTACCCCCGCAGGATGAATTACCTGGCTGCTTACAATTTTTACAGGTACCGTACATTAAAATTCTTTCTGGGTTTGATGGGGGTGATTCCCAAATACCAGTTTACCAGTGACACCCGGGCAATAATAAAAGCGAAGAATGTAATCTCACGCAATGGCATTCTGGCCATTCTTCCCCATGGGTGTTTGTCAAACGATGGCCGTCCCGGAGGATTTGCCGCTTCAAGCACGGCAAAACTCATAAAGATGTTTAAAATCCCGGTAATAGCCGTTCAGATCAACGGGGGGTACCTGACACGCCCCCGGTGGACAAAGAGAGCACGCAGGGGGCGCATTGCCATAACCGTTACCAAAATCCTTGACAGCGGGGAGCTTGGTATACTTTCAACCCAGGATGTTTATCGCCGGGTTATCAGGGCAATTGACTTTGATGACTACCGGTGGCAGAGGAAAAATAATGTTACCTTCAGGGGCCGCCGGCTGGCCGAGGGAGCAGAGCTGGTATTGTACAAATGCCCTAAATGCAATGCTGAATTCACACTAAGGTCATCAGGAAACAGGCTTTTCTGTCTTGAGTGTAAAAATGAGGC
>SBFZ01000249.1 GCA_006227095.1 Bacteroidota bacterium
TACACCCGCTGTTTGCATTCCCAGGATTCTTGCCACGGGCTTCAGGTTGTATTTTTTCACTGCATCTTCAGAGGCAATGATCAAGGCGGCAGCCCCATCATTGATACCCGATGAGTTCCCGGCTGTAATGGTGCCGCTCTCACTCACGACTGGCTTGAGTGAGGACAGTTTTTCAAGCGAGGTCTGTCTTGGATGCTCGTCCGTATTCACAGTGATGGTTTCACCCTTTGACCTGGTTATAACCACTGGAATTATCTCCTCTGCAAGTAAGCCCTGTGCCTGTGCTGAAGCTGCCTTCTCCTGGCTGAGCAGGGCAAACCTATCCTGATCGCCGCGGCTGATGTTGTATTCTGATGCAATATTCTCTGCTGTTTCAATCATCGAATCAGTGCCGAATCTCTTTTTGAATTCCTTGTTGACAAACCGCCATCCGATGGTTGTATCAAACATTTCAGCCGATCTTGAAAAGGGTTCCTGTGCCTTACCCATCACAAAGGGAGCCCTTGACATGCTCTCCACACCGCCGGCAATGATCAGCTCTGCCTCGCCTGCCCTGATCGCCCTGGCAGCCACACCCACTGCATCCATCCCTGAACCGCATAACCTGTTCACGGTGACACCGGAGACCATCTCGGGGTAACCGGCCAGCAGGAGAGCCATCCGGGCAACATTCCTGTTGTCTTCTCCAGCCTGGTTGGCACAGCCCATAATGACATCATCTGTATCAGACCAGCTGATCGCCGGGTTCCTTTCCATCAATGCCTTCAGCGGTATTGCCGCAAGGTCATCAGTCCTTACCGCGGCCAGAGAGCCACCGTACTTCCCTACGGGTGTACGTACTGCATCACATATATATACTTCGCGCATGATTTCACTTTTGTTGCAGGTTTTCAATCTTCGGTTTCAATGCCCTGAAGGCACGCAGCAACCCTTCGGAGAGCCTGTCTGTTTCCTTCTGTGTCATCACGGTTGAGAACATACAGGAGAAGGTATTGATCATCAGGATTCGTTCATTGAAATACATATAGTCAAGAAGCTCATTGATAACGGCTACAGCCTCTTTTGTCTGGTACGCCTCGCGGTATGAGACAGGAGGTGCAGGTGTCAGGTGAAAGCGAAACATTGAGCCTGCACCCGTTACCGAAACAGGAACACCGGCAACCCTGATTACTTCTCTTACCTGGCTGAGAGACCTGTCAGTCAGGGCATTCAGTTTCAGTACCGCCTCCCTGTCAAACAGGTCCATGGCCACGTAGCCGGCCGTCATTGTTACCGGGTTGGCAGAAAAGGTTCCGGAATGGGGAAACCTCAGGCTCGGTTCACGCGGATCAAGAACCTTCATGACATCTGACCTCCCGGCGAGAGCTCCCACAGGGAATCCTCCCCCGATGATCTTGCCAAGGGCTGTAATATCAGGACTCACATTATATCTTTCCTGGGCACCCCCGTAGTTCACCCTGAATGTGACCACCTCATCGAAGACAAGCAATGCTCCGTTTCTGCGTGTCCAGTTATAAACGGCCTCAATGAACTCGTTTGTACCGGGGATGAGGCCGACCCGGTGGGGGACAGGGTCAATAAGTACGCAGGCAATCTGGTCAGCATGCCTGTCGAGTATGGCGATGGTCCTTTCGATGTCATTGTAGGGGAAGATAACCACGTTATCCAGTACCCCCTGAGGGGTTCCGTATACCAGGGGAACACTGGCAGGATTATCAATGTCGCCCCAGCCGGAGGGATTTGCCGTCTGGCTGACTTCCGCAAAATCATAGGTGCCGTGATAGGTTCCCTCGGCCTTTGCGATCTTCGGGCGTCCGGTAAAGGCTCTCGAAGCCTTTATCATTGCCATCACAGCTTCCGTACCCGAGTTGACAAACCTGATCTTTTCAAATCCCTTTACCCTGCTACTGAGCAGCCGGGCAAAATCAACCTCGATCTCCGAGGCAAGGGTATAGGCAGTCCCTTTCTGAATCTGCCGGGTGACGGCATCAACTATTGCCGGGTGTGCATGGCCGTGTATCAGGGCTGCCATGTTATTGGCAAAGTCAATGCGCTCAGTTCCGTCAATATCAGTAATGTAGCATCCGGATGCCCTGTCTGCATAATGGGGGAATGGTTTGCGAAAAACTGTGTTCCTGCTGACGCCGCCGGGAATTACCTCACATGCCTGCCTGTAAATCTCTTCGCTTTTACTTTTTTCTGACATAATGCCGATGGTATTATTGACGGAGCAGTGTGGCTCCGGTATTTTCCTGCAAGAATTCAAATGTTATCCCCGGTGCCAGTTCCTTCACCAGCAGCCCCTTCTCAGTGACATCAAGGATGGCATAGTTGGTGTAGATCCTGCTGACCACCTTCTTCCCGGTAAGCGGATAGGTGCATTGTCTGACGATCTTCGGCTCACCTGACTTGGTGCAGTGCTGGGTAATGACGAAGATGGTTTTTACCCCGGCTACAAGGTCCATCGCACCTCCCACTGCCGGAACATCGTTCAGGTCACCGGTTGACCAGTTCGCAATATCACCCTCTTCCGAGACCTGGTAAGCCCCGAGGACGCAGATATCAATATGACCTCCGCGGATCATCGCGAAGCTGTCGGCATGATGAAAATATGACGCCCCTGGGATAGCCGTGACATACTTCTTACCGGCATTTACGAGCTCATAGTCTTCGGATCCCTTTTC
>SBFZ01000052.1 GCA_006227095.1 Bacteroidota bacterium
CTCATCGGATCCCCTGTGGGAGGTAGTTGCTGCCATGGCCACCGAGGCTGCCTTTGGTGATCCAAGGTTCCCGGTGCTGACACGGACTGAATATCCATCGGTTGAACTGGAAATATCGGTTCTCGGACCAATGAAAAAAATAAACAGCATAAGTGAGATAAAGATAGGCCGTCACGGCATTTACCTGAAGAAGGGATACCGGTCAGGCACCCTGTTGCCCCAGGTGGCTTCCGAGAGGGGCTGGAGTGTCGAACAATTCCTGGGTTATTGCGCCCGCGACAAGGCAGGTATCGGCTGGGACGGATGGAAGGACAGGGATACTGAGATCTTTGTCTATGAGGCCTATGTCTTTGGCGAAGAGAGGAAACCATGACCTATCATGTTCTGCCTATCGGAGTGACCATCCTGGTCATCTACCTCTTCTCCCTGTATCTTTCAGCCTCGGGTTTCACCGCCAGGCAGTCGCACCGCCGTTTCTGGAACTGGCTGCTCCTTGTGGCTTTCCTCACGGCAGGGCTGATTGGCCTTTTCCTTGCCCTTAAGATCACTTACCGGTGGGAGGTTAAATTCGCAGAATCACTGATGCACTGGCACGTTGAGGCCGGGATAGCCATGGCCTTCTCTGCGTTCATACATCTTTCCTGGCATCTGGGTTATTATTTCAAAAGGAGACGCGCAGGGGATAACGGGTCAATAATGAATGAGCCGCGACAGGCAGCAATGATCAACGCCTCCGGGCTCAAACCACTGCTTATACTTACGGGGTTTGTAAGTTCCTCATCACAGTTCATACTTTTGCGCGAGGCCGCCATACTTGGCGGCGGTACAGAGGCCACAACCGGACTTTTTCTCTGGATATGGCTGATCATTGCGGCCGGCGGCGCCGTGACCGGGAACCGGTCTGCCATCACCTCACCGGGAAAAATGATCTGGACCCTGCTGGCGGGTACGGCGCTGGCACCGCTCTGCTTCCTGCTGATGAATACGATCGTTCTCAGCCCGGGTCAGACACCTTCATTCTTCCAGACAATGGTGATAGTGGCTGTTACTGTTGCACCCGTGACTTTCATTGCCGCCCTGATATTTGTCCGGATGTCGGTCATCAGGCATCAGACCGGCCTGTCCGGACCGGGCAACAGCTTCGGGATTGAGACAGCCGGATCGGTGGCTGCCGGGATCATCACAGCCATGACGGTTACACTGAGGATTCCGAACTATCAGCTTTACATGCTGATCCTCCTGGCGGGATCAGTGTATGCAGCATGGTTCCTTGGCTACCCGATGAGGGTGAGGATAGCATCCCTGGCCCTCCTGGTACCGCTGGGGCTGTTGTTGTTTTTCATTAAACCTGACAGGGTGTTCAGAGGCATGCTTTTGCGGGGGGTAGCCATTGAAAAAAGTATTGACACCCCTTTCGGGAATATCACTACCGGACTATACGGCGATGATCTTACGGTATATTATGACCACAGGCCTCTTTACTACAGCAGTGACATCGTATCTGCCGAGGAGAACATCCATTACGGACTTCTGCAGCGTGAATCATACGACAGGGTTCTGCTGATTTCGGGAGGGCTCAGGAGACATCTTCCGGAGCTCCTGAAGTACAATATCCGTGAACTGACATACCTGGAGATGGATCCGGGGCTGATCGCCATTGAGGGAGCCAGGGACACACTTTGCGGATCAATGGCAGTAAAGGTGGTGAGAGATGACCCTGTAAGTTTCCTCAGGGGTGATGACGGGGCCTGGGATGCAGTCATTCAGCTGATCCCTCCTCCTTCAACCCTGTCGGTCAGCAGGTTTTATACCGCCGGGTACTTCCGGATCGTAAAGGAACAGCTTTCGCCAGGCGGTTTGTTTGTTTGCACTCCGATGCCGTGGTTCAACTATTCACCTGAAAGCTACAGGAAGGGATTCTCCCCTGTCTGGAACGCCCTCACGGGAGTCTTCAGCCACGTGACACTAATACCCGGATCCCTGCTTTATGCAGTGGCTTCAGGTGAACCGGTTACACCATCCGTGGCACGGCTGGCATCTGAAAGGGATATTGAGACCAGCTATGTCAACAGTGATTACCTCCTTGACTCTGAGATAAAGAACAGGGGGGAGCAGATTCTTTCACATGTTGACAGGGATGCCGCGATGAATACCGCACTAAGGCCGGTCACATCACTCTTTGCCAACGTTCTCTCCCTGGAGAGGATGGGGATGAAGGGAGGTTTGATAGTAATGCTGGTAATCCTGATTATTGTTCCTTTTGCATTTCTCCCGCGCGGCGGACCGGTTATGTTTGCATCATCAGCAGGGCTGGCAGGCTTCGGTATGATTATGATATTCATTCTCCAGATGGCTGCAGGCAATATCTATATACTCTCTTCAGTCATCCTGACCCTCCTGATGGCCGGCCTGGCTGCCGGAGCATCCCTGGGAGACAGGCTGGGGTTAAGAAGTCTCAGAATATGCGTATTGCTTTTCGCTGCCATATTAACCGTCTCCGGTCTGCTGGCACCTTCCCTGGTTGTTGCCTCTCCCGTAACTGTCATGATATATATTTTTACAATGCTTCCGGCAGCAGGACTTATTACGGGCGCGGTATACAGGATCCTGACAGCTGGTCGTGACGGCCGGGGCAGCGTGAAGGAACATGATGCAGACAGGGGCAGCGTGAAGGAACATGAT